>DAHUZG010000163.1 GCA_027306715.1 Acidimicrobiaceae bacterium | reverse complement strand
CCGCCGCCCTCGCCATCGCCGTGCCGCACCTGCGCAGCCAACAGAGGACAGGGAAGAGCCCAGACGCGAGCTCCCAGCTCACCTCGGCCAGCCCTTTGAAGAAGCGTCCCGTGGTGAGTGTCGGCGAGGTCTCCTGCACCTTTGTCGACCACACACGCGGCACGCCCAACTTCACCAACCCCAAGGCAGGCCTTCCCTACCGGAAGCTCGTCACCGAGGTCCGTTACCCGACGCTGTCGGGGCGCGCCGGAGCCGAGACCCGCGGGGCGGCTCCTGCCCGCTCGCGCGGCCCGTTCCCGCTGCTCGTCTTCGCCACCGGCTACGACACCACCCCCGACACCTACAGGGCCCTCCTCGACTCCTGGGTCAGGGCCGGCTTCGTCGTCGCCGCGCCGATCTTTCCCGACACCTCGACAAGCGGCGTCGCCGCTGCCCACGGCGTGTCGACCGAGGCGGACTTCGTGAACCAGCCGGGCGACATCGCCTTCGTCACCCGCCAGCTCCTCGGTGCCGAGCGGCGGGGCGCCGGCTGTGCGGTGATGCGCGACCTCGTGCGGACCTCGGGCGTCGGGCTCGCCGGGCAATCCGACGGGGCGGACACCGTGGCCGGCCTCGCCTACGACGCCCTCTACCGCCCGCTCGCCGCCGGGCTGCCGATCCGCGCCGTCGCCGTCCTGTCGGGATCCGAGTACTACGGCCCGGGCAACTCCTACGGCTTCCCGACGGGCTCCCCGCCGCTGCTGGCGAGCGAGAGCGACACCGACACCTGCAACCCCCCCCAGGACGCCTACGACCTCTACACCCACATCCTCGGGCCGGCCGATTATGGCGCCGGCTGGTTCCTCGAGCTCTTCGACGTCGGCCACCTCCCCCCCTACGTCGGGGCCGATCCGCAGGCCTTTGCCGTCGTCAGCTCGGTGACAGCGTTGTTCTTCAGAGAGCAGCTGTCGGGCGTCACCCCGGGAGCTGCGCTGATGGCGGCGGGCAACGCCCGCCCGACGATCGCCAAGCTCGTGCACGGCGCCTCACCGCTACTGCCCACCCTCGAGCAGACGGCAGCCGGCTGCCACGCCGAGCACTGAGATCCGGCACCCGCCTCCGCCACCCGAGCACGGCCCCCACCCACGACAGCAGATCCCGGCCGAGGAGAAGACGATGAGCGTCGAGCAGCCCAGCGGTCCACCGGTCGTCTATCTCGACCACGCCTCGACGACGCCGCTCGCGCCGGCGGCGCTCGAGGCGATGCTGCCGTTCCTCACCCACCGCTTCGCCAACCCGTCCGGCCTGCACGCCGGGGCGCGCCGGGCTCGCCGTGCCCTCGACGACGCCCGGGACGTGCTCGCCGCAGTGCTCGGCTTCGAGCCGGGAGAGATCGTCTTCACCTCCGGAGGCACCGAGGCCGACAACCTCGCCGTCACCGGCGCACACCTCGCAGCGCCCGGCGCCGCGCTGCTCGTGAGCGCCGTCGAGCACAAGGCGGTGCTGGCGCCGGCCCAGCTCGCCGGAGGCCGCCTGGTGCCGGTCGACCGCGCCGGCCAGGTGACTCC
Source organism: Acidimicrobiaceae bacterium (assembly GCA_027306715.1). Taxonomy (GTDB): domain Bacteria; phylum Actinomycetota; class Acidimicrobiia; order Acidimicrobiales; family Bog-793; genus DAHUZG01. The sequence goes on along the minus strand of DAHUZG010000163.1, from coordinate 4,113 downwards.
GGCAGCGCTGGGAGCGACGATCGAGGAGGCGCGCGGCACTGTGGCGCTCGTCTCGGTGATGCTCGCCAACAACGAGACCGGCGTGGTACAGCCGTTGCCCGAGCTCGTCGCGGTCGTCCGGGAGCTGGCACCTCGAGCGCTCGTGCACACCGACGCCGTCCACGCCTTTGCCTGGCTCGACGTGGCCACGCTCACCGCCGGCTGTGACCTTGTGAGCGTGAGCGCGCACAAGTTCGGCGGCCCGAAGGGCACCGGCGCCCTCGCCGTGCGCAGCCGCGCCCGCCCCCTGCTCCACCCGCTGGTCCCTGGCGGCGGGCAGGAGGGCGAGTTGCGTCCGGGGACCCAGAACGTCGCCGGCGTCGCCGGGATGGCCGCCGCTGCCGCCGAGGCGGCACGCGAGCGTGGAACCAACGTGGAGCGCGTCGGCCGACTGCGCGACCGCCTCGCCGACGGCCTTCTCGCCGCCTGCCCGGGGGCCGCCGAGGCGGCCCCGAGAGCGCTGCGCGTGGCCGGCAACTGCCACCTCCTCGTCGACGGCCTCGACGGCGAGGAGCTCGCCTACCTGCTCGACGACCTCGGCGTGGCGTCGGCCACCGGCTCCTCGTGTGCGAGCGGCGCCCACGAGCCGAGTCACGTCCTTCAGGCGATGGGGCTCGAGGCCCGCCGCGCCCTCGGAGCGCTGCGGCTCACCCTCGGCGCCACGACGACGGCCACCGAGGTGGCCCGGGCACTCGAGGCCGTACCCGCCGCTGCCGCCAAGCTCGCCGGCTAGCCGCCTCCGCGCCCTACCGGCGCTTCGGTCGTCGCCGACGAGCTTCCTCGCGGTCGGACGCTCGGCCCGGGTGCGCTGGCCCGGGTGCGCTGGCCCGGGGGGTGCCCGAGACTGGGCGCCCGGGGCGCCCCGGGGTCAGCGCGGCAAGGTCACCCGGCGGACGGGCGGGCCGGCGGTCAGCTCGTGACCGGCGTCGCGGGGAAGCCGGCGGAGCTCGGCGAGGGGCACGAGGAGCACGGCGGCGCAGAGGAGGATCGCCGTGCGGTAACCGGCCACGAGCGAGGCCCCCGGGACGACGGCGCGCGAGAGCGGCCCGCCGATGTGGACCGCCAGCGCCCCGAGGGCCACGCCGAGTCCCGCAGAGAGCTGGACGGCGGTGGCGAACACGACGTTGGCGTCGTTCATCGAGGAGTGGTCGACCTCGGCGAAGGCGACGGTGCTGTAGGAGGTGAAGCCCACCGAGCGGAAGACCCCGCTCACGACGAGCAGGGCGAGCAGCAGCGGCAGCGGCGTCCGGGGGCCGGTGGCGGCGATCGCGACGAGCGCCACGAAGGATCCGACGACGCTCAGCACGAGCACCATGCGGAAGCCGATCCGGTGCAGCATCACGGTCGTCACCGGTTTGATCCCGAAGTTGCCGACGAACAGCGCCAGCAGCACGGCCCCTGACTTGACCGCGCTCCACCCCCAGGCAACCTGGAAGGTGAGCGGCAGCAGGAACGGCACCGCCTGGATCGTCAGCCGGAACCAGGAGCCGCCGAACACCGAGGCCCGCATCGTCCTCAGACGCAGCACGCCGAGATCGACGAGCGGCTGGCTGGCCCGGCGGAGGTGTCGGACGGCGAGCGTCCCGAGCAGCGCCGCTGCGCCGAGGCAGGGCACGGCAGCGGCGAACGCCGATCCACCGGCGCCGACATCCTCGAGGCCGACCACGAGGGCGGCGATGGCGGCGGTGGACAGCAGCAGGCCGCTCCAGTCGAGCGGGGGCACCTCCCGCGGGCCGAGCGCCGGGACGATCCGCGGCACGAGCGAGAGTGCGATCAGCCCGAGCGGCAGGTTGATCACGAAGATCAGCCGCCAGCTGGCGTGATCGACGATCAGGCCCCCGACCTCGGGCGCCAGCAACGGCGCCACGAGCCCCGGCCAGGTGAGGTACGCGAGCGCCGTGATCCGTTCCGAGACCGCCGCCGTGCGCAGCACGACGAGGCGGCCGACCGGCACCATCATCGCCCCGCCGGTCCCCTGGACCACCCGCGTCGCCACGAGCATCGGCAGCGACGTGCTCAGCGCGCAGGCGCCGGAGGCGAGGGTGAAGACCACGATCGCCACGGCGAAGACCCGCCGTCCGCCGAAGCGGTCTGCGACCCAGGCGCTCGCCGGGATGAAGATGGCCAACGCCAGCAGGTAGCCGATCATCGCCAGGTTGATGTCGACGGGCGCCACGTGCAGCGAGCGCGCCAGGCGCGGGGCGGCGGTGGCGAGGATCGTCCCGTCGAAGTTCTCCATGAAGAACGTCCCGGCGACGAGCAGTGCCAGCCCGCGCGACAACGACGCACGCTGCGCAGCGCTCATGTCGGGCGACGGTAGCGCGCCCGGTGCCGGCCGTCCTGCTCTGCCACCTGCCTCCGGGGGCGCCGAGAGAGAGGCTGGGCACTGCTCGGGCAGCTCGGTGAGCTGCCCGGCCGCCGGGCGCGGCCCCCAGCTGGCCACCGGCCACGGCCACCGAGGAGCTGAGACCGCGGCGGCGCGCCGGAGACCCACAGCCGGGAGGGAGAATGTGGGGGTGCGAGTGCTCCTGGCGATGTCGGGCGGAGTCGACTCTTCAGTCGCCGCCGCCCTCCTCCTCGAGGAGGGCCACGAGGTCGTCGGCGCGACGATGAAGCTCTGGGGCGGCAGCGGAGATTCCGGGTGCTGCTCGCTCGCCGACGTCAACGACGCCCGCCGTGCCGCCGATCAGCTCGGGGTCGAGCATCACGTCTACAACTTCACCGACGACTTCGAGCGTCACGTCGTCGAGCCGTACGTCGCCGCCCACGCCGAGGGCCGCACGCCGAATCCCTGCGTCGAGTGCAACCGGCATCTCAAGTTCGACCGGCTCCTCGGCCGCGCCCGCCGCCTCGGCTTCGACGCCGTCGCCACCGGCCATCACGCCCGCCTGCGTCGCGGCCGGGACGGTGTCTGCCAGCTGCTGCGCGGGGCCGATGCCGCCAAGGACCAGTCGTACGTTCTCGCCGTGCTCGGCCCAGACGCGCTCGGGTCGCTGCTGCTGCCCGTCGGCGAGCACACCAAGGCGGAGATCCGCCGGCGAGCTCGGGCACTCGGGCTGCCGACTGCGGACAAGGCCGAGAGCCAGGACGTCTGCTTCATCGCCTCGCGCACCCCTGGGGCGGGGCGGCGCGCCTTTCTCAGCGAGCGGATCGCGCTTCATCCCGGCCGGGTGATCGAAGCCCGGTCAGGTCGGGTCCTCGGCGAGGTCGAGGCTGTGGAGCTCGTCACCGTCGGGCAGCGGCGCGGGCTCGGCACCTCCGGCAGCGGCGGCCGGCACTTCGCCCTCGACGTCGACGTCGCCGCGCGCACCGTCCTCGCCGGCAGCGAGGACGAGCTCGCCGGCGCCAAGGAGCTGGCGCTCGGACAGCGGACCTGGGTCGGCGAGGCGCTCCCGGCGGGGACAACGGTGCACGTCCAGTGCAGCGCCCACGGCTCCGCCCGGCCCGCGGTGACGACCGACGAGGGCGTGCGCTTCGTCGTGCCGGCACGGCGGGTGGCCCCCGGCCAGCTCGTCGCCCTCTACCGGGGCGACGAGGTGGTCGGCTCGGGCATCGCCCTCGTCCCGGCGAGCACGGTCCGGCCACTGCGGTGAGCCCCACCGAAGCGCCGGCCGGCGGCGCCCCCGGCACCGGCACCGGCACCGGCACCGGCACCGGCACCGGCACCGGGCCAACCTACGCCGCCGACCTCGTCCCAGCCGAGCGGGCCGAGGAGCTCCGCCACCTCATCGCCCACCACGCGGCGCGCTACTTCGCCGACGACTCGCCGGAGATCGCCGACGCCGAGTACGACGCTCTCGTCCGCGAGCTGCGGGCGATCGAGGAGCAGCACCCCGACCTCGCCGTGCCCGAGCGCCCGGTCGGCGCGGCGCCGACGGGGCGGTTCCCCGAGGTTCGCCACGTCGTGCGGATGATGAGCCTCGACAATGCCTTCTCTACCGAGGAGCTGGCGGCGTGGGAGCAGCGCCTGCTCCGGCTGGTGGCAGCGGTGACAGCCGCGGCCGGCGTCGCCGGCGCCGGGAACGGCGACGGCGAGGCAGGTGACGGCAGCGGCGGCAGGGCAGACGAGGGCGC
>DAHUZG010000159.1 GCA_027306715.1 Acidimicrobiaceae bacterium | reverse complement strand
TGGCGATGGCGATCACGAGCGCCAGGTTCAACCTGCCCTCTCCGGCGAGCACCCCGGCGAAGCCGAGGGTGACCTCGGAGGGGATCGGCACGCAGCACGCCTGGATGAACGCCAGCAGCCCGAGCGCCAGATAGCCGTTGCTGCTGAGGAAGTGCTCCACCGCCCGCCTACTCCCCGCGCCCGCCCGCCGGGGCCAACCGGCGCCAGAGGTCGGACACGAACACCCCGCCCGGATCGAGCCGCTCGCGCGTCTCCAGCCACTGCCCAAGGCGCGGGTACATCGCCGCCAGAGCATCTGGCCGCAGCCGGCCGTCCTTGGCGAGATACACCCTCCCGCCGGCCGACGCCACCAGCTCGTCGAGGTGGTCGAGGGTCAAAGCGAGATCCCTGCCGCCGAGCGCCAGGTCGACCGCCAGCGTCCAGCCCGGGAGCGGGAAGGAGAGCGGCGCCGGGTCGGCCTCGCCGAAGCGCTTGAGGACGCAGAGCGTCGGCGCCAGCCCGTTCGCCTGCAGCTCGGAGAGCGCCCTTCCGATCAGCGGCTCCGCACCGAAGGGCACGGCGAACTGGTACTGGGTGAATCCACGCCTGCCGTAGAGGCGGTTCCAGCCCTCGAGCGCGTCGAGCGGGTGGAACACCGCCGGGATCGACTGCAGCTGGCCGGTGCGGCACCTCGGCGCCCTGGCGAAGTAGAGCTCGTTGAAGGCGCGGACCACCGGAGCAAGCACGAGGTTTCCCGGCGGCTTCAGCGGCACCGAAAGCGCCCTCGAGCCGTCGTCGGCCAAAAAGCGACCGTCCCGCGCCTTGCGGCCGGCACCGGCGGCGAGCTGCTCGGCGCCGGCGTGATCGGCGCCGGTGACCACCCCGCGCCCGAGGCGGCCGCCCCTGGCCATGCCGTCGATCCAAGCGACGGTGTAGCGATGGACGCGGTCGGCCTCGGCGAGCTTTTCCATCACCTCGTCGAGGTCCCCGCCGCGCTCGGTGTCGACCACCATCGCCGGGGTCTCGATCGGGAACAGCCGGATCGTTGCCTCTGCGATCGCGCCCGTCAGGCCCATTCCTCCGACGGTCGCCCAGAACAGCTCGGGATCCCGGTCCGGCCCGAGCTCCCGGCGGCCCTCGGGGGTGACGAGCGACAGCCGCTCGACGAAGCTGGCGAAGGAGCCGGCCCGGTGGTGGTTCTTGCCGTGCACGTCGGCGGCGATCGCCCCGCCGACGCTCACCGTCGCCGTTCCCGGGCTAACCGGCAGGAAGAATCCGCGGGGGACGATGGCGCGAAGCAGCGCCGAGAGCGAGCAGCCCGCCTCGACGCGGGCCCTGCCCGCCTCGACGTCCAGCTCTACCAGGCGGTCGAGGCCCGTCCCGTCGATCAGCAGGCCTCCGGCGCACTGGGCGGCGTCGCCGTAGGAGCGCCCGTAACCGCGGACGAGCAGCGCCACCCCCGACTTCGCCGCCTCGACCACGCGACGCTCGAGCTCGTCCTGGCTGGTGACGCGGGCCCGCCTCGCTGCCGTCGGGCTTCCGCCGCCCCAGCCGACCGCCAGCTCGGGTGGCCGGGCGCTCTCCCGAGCCTTGCTCATGTGTAGATCC
>DAHUZG010000156.1 GCA_027306715.1 Acidimicrobiaceae bacterium | reverse complement strand
GTCGTCGTCTTGCCGGCCCCGTTCGGACCGAGGAACCCGACGACCTGGCCCGAGGGCACCGAGAAGCTCAGGCTGTCGAGGGCAGTCACCGTGCCGAACCGACGGCTCAGGCTGTCGAGCTCCAACAGGCCGGCCACTGGCGCTACCTCCACCTGGTTCGGGGTCGACTGGTCACCGTACTGCGCTCGCCCGGGCTCGGGCGAGATTCCCCGCCAGCGCGCGGCATCTCGGAGGGCTAATCTACAACCGTATGGTTGTAGCGAGGCCGCTGACCGAAGGAGAGCTCGACCGGGTCTTCCACGCGCTCGCCGACGCGACCCGACGGGACATCCTCAGCCGCGCGATCCACGGCGAGGAGTCGGTCTCGGCCTTGTCCCGGCACTACTCGATGAGCCTGCCCGCGGTGCAAAAGCATGTCGCGGTGCTCGAGCGGGCGGCGCTCGTCACCAAAAAGCGTCGAGGGAGGGAGCAGATCGTGCACGCCAACGGCTCGATGATCGCCAAGGCGGTCGCACTGCTCGACCAGTACGAGGCTCTCTGGATCGAGCGCGCCGACCGGATCGCCGACGTCCTCGCAGCAGCCGACGTCCTCGCGCCAGCCGATGAAGGAGAGCGGCCATGACCGTGATCAGCACCATCAAGGACTCCGAGAACCTCACCCTCACCCTCGTCGCCGACCTCGACGCCACGCCCGAGCAGGTGTGGGCGGTCTGGGAGGACCCGCGCACGCTCGAGCGGTGGTGGGGCCCGCCGACCTGGCCGGCCACCTTCACCCGCCACGACTTCGTCGTCGGCGGCGAGTCCCGGTACCACATGACGGGGCCCGACGGCGAGACCAGCAGGGGATACTGGCAGATGCAAGCGATCGACAAGCCGAACCGGATCGACTTCATGAACGGGCTCGCCGGGCCCGACGGCGAGCCGGCGCCCGACATGCCGCCGATGTCGGGGCACGTGACGTTCGAGGCGAGGGGAGCTGGCACGAGGATGACCGCGGTCTCGCGCTTTCTCGATCTCGCACAGATGGAGACGATGCTCGGGAGGGGAATGGCCGAGGGGATGGGCGAGGCGATCGGCCAGATCGACAAGATCCTGGCAACGGGACCAGCCTGAGCACGCGATGACATCTCCAACCACGAGAGACAAGGGAGAACCGATGCCTCGAGTCAGCACCTACCTCAATTTCATGGGGAACACCGAGGAGGCGTTCAACTTCTACAAGTCGGTGTTCAACACCGAGCTCCTGGCGCCGATCGCCCGGATGGGCGACATGCCCCCCTCGCCCGGCCAGCCCGCGCTGTCCGAGGCCGAGAAGCAGATGGTCATGCACGTCGAGCTCCCGATCCTGGCGGGCCACGTGATCATGGGGACCGACATGCTCGAGTCGCTCGGCCACGAGCGCCGTCTCGGCAACTCGATGACGATCAACCTCGAGCTCGAGGATCGTGCCGAGACCGAGCGGCTGTTCGGGCTGCTGTCCGAGGGCGGCAGCGACCAGTTCGGCCTCATGGACATGCCCTGGGGCGCCTACTGGGGGACCTGCGCTGACCGCTACGGAGTCCGGTGGATGCTCAACTGCCCGAACCACCCGGCCGGGTAGCCGGCGGGGCAAGAAGACGGAGAAGCGACGGCGTGGCGGCTCTCGGCATCGGGCTGATCGTCGCCGGTGTGAGCACCGGTGTGGTCGCCCTCGTCGTGCTCCACGTGCTGCCGACGGGGTTGTCTCCGCTGCGCAACCCCGTCAGCCAGTACGGGATCACCCGGTACCGGATGGGCTACCGCGTCCAGACGATCGCCTATGCCGTGTCGGGGCTCGGAGCCGCGATCGGCATCGCCACCCTTCCCGATCCGAGCGCCCTCGTGGTGGGATGCTGCTGCCTGCTCGCCGTGGCGCGCGCTGCGATCAGCTGGTTCCCGATGGACGCCCCTGGCGGTGAACGGACTCGGTCCGGCCGGCGCCACGGGCTGCTGGCGATCTGTGCCTTCGGCGCCGTCGGCATCGCTGCCGCGAAGCTCGCGAGCATGCTCGACCGCGGTCATCTCGATCCTGCGATCGCCACCGCGAGTGGCGTCCTGGCGCTGGTGATGCTCGTTTCGCTCGTCGCCATGGCCATCGAGCGCCGTGCTGGAGCTGGCGTCTTCGGGCTGATCGAGCGGGCCTTCTACGCTGCGATGACCGCCTGGCTCGTCACCGTCGCCGTGCTGGTGGCAAGACCGGGCTGAACGAGCAGCGCCGCTCAGCTGCGGCGGGGCCCGACCGTCACGACGGGGATGACGCACTCCTCGAGCGAGCAACCCCCGTGCACGTAGCGGCCCTCGGGCCCGCGTCCCCAGGACGGGTTCTCGCGGAAGCCGTGGTCGGCGAGCACGACGAGCGGGACGGCATCCGGCAGGGAGGCGAGCGAGGGCAGAAGCCGCCGGCCGAGAGCGGTGGCGGCCTCGTCGATGAGCGCCGCCGGCTCGACCGAGGTGCGGTGGAGGCGCTCGTCGACACCGGTGGCGACGGCCACCGAGAGCGGAGCCGTGCCGGCCCACAGCGCCGCCAGCTGGCCGGCACGGTGGTCACGGTCCGCCCCGACGACGATCGCCGACTCGTAGCCGAGATGGGCGAAGGGGACGAGCTGCTCCGAGGCGCCCGCCGCCGACCCGCCCGGGGCCGACCCGCCCGGGGCCGACCCGCCCGGGACCGGCCGTCCGAGGGCGAGGGCGGCGACGGACTCCTTCGTCCTCGTCGGCGCCGGCACGACCGCCCACCGCAGGCTCACCGGCCGGCCGGCGAGCAGCTCCTCGAGCGAGGTCACGAAGTGGGTGGCGAGGTCGGCGCGCAGGGCGTCGACGAGCAGCACGGCGACACGGCCGTGCGCCTCGAGCAGCGGGGCAACCACCTCCCGACCGACCTCGTGGACGAGCAGGCAGCCCGGGAAGCCCGCCTCGGCGTGCTGCTCGAGATCAGCGTCGAGCCGGCGGGCGAGGCGCCGGCAGCCGGCACGGAAGGCCTCGACATCGGTGCTGTCGAGAACCTTCCCGCTGGCACAGGCCAGCTCGGCGCGGCTGACGAGCTCGGTCGCCGTCGCCAGGTGGCGCGGGTAGATCTCCTCGACGAGGTCGGCGCAGCTCAGCTTCGGCAGCGCCCGCTCGACCGCCGCCAGATGGCGGGCGGCCTGCAGCAGCAGCCAGAGCGGCTCGAGGTCGGCTGCGCCGAGGAGCGCGTGGGAGGCGCCGAGCACGCCCTCGCCCGCCCCGCCGAGGCGCTCGGCTAGCTGCCAGTCCGCCGGCAGGCGCCGCGCCAGCTCCCCGGCGGCAAGCCGCACCGGGAGGCTGAGCAGCCGCTCGTCGGCGATCACCGCCATCGCCGCAGCGGCGCTGAGGTTGCCGGCGTCGAGCGCCGCAGCGACCTCGCCGCCGAGCACGGTGTCGGCCCCGACGCGAGCGTCGAGCTGGCGCAGCTCGGCCAGGCTGCCGAGGTTCGAGCGCGCCACCTCGGCAGCCTCGGCGAGGCGGCTGCCCTCCCCGAGCAGGGCGGCGGGGATCCACGCCGGCGGCCTCGGGCGGCCCGCCCACCAGGCGGCGAGCCAGAAGGCGTCGGCCTGCTGGTGGTAGGGGAGGAGGCTGGCGAGGCCGGGGAAGCGCTCGGCGACCACGGCCCCGGTCAACGAGGCCGCCGGCCCCGTCCCGGCCCCGGCCCCGCCCCCGGCCCCGGCCCCGGCCCCGGACGAGGCCCCGGCCCCGGCCTCCCGGCCAATACCCGGCGCCGCCCCCGGATCGGCGCTGTCGACCACCTCGACGAAGGACTGGCGAGCGAGCTCCCCGCCGGGATCGACCCCGGCGGCGACGAGCTCGAGCAGGCGGTGCTTGGGGAAACGGCGCCCGATCAGGTCCTCGCGCAGCTCG
>DAHUZG010000151.1 GCA_027306715.1 Acidimicrobiaceae bacterium | reverse complement strand
CGGGCGCCGGACCGTTTCGGCCTCCTCTACCGGATCACCTCGCCGCGGGCCGGCGCCGGCCTCGACGTCACCTCGGCGATGGTCGACACGCTCGGTCACGAGGTCGTCGACGCGTTCTACGTGCAACGTGGCGACGGCTGCAAGCTCGCCGAGCCCGACGAGACGGCCGCCATCCGCCGGGCCCTGGAGCTGGCCTTGAGCGACTGATCAGGCTCGCCTGCCGGCTGCGCGGCGCCCCAGCGGCGGCTGCGCGGCGCGGCAGCGGCGCAGCTCCTAGTATCCGAGCATCGGCGCCAGTGTGAGAGGACCCGCGTTGGGAGAGGCACCTGAGGCAACTCCGGTCGGCCGGCGGCGGATCGGCGCCGCGGCAGCCCTGGCCGTCCTCGTCGCCGGCGGGGGTGCCGGCGCGGCGCTGATCGGGACCAGCCACCCGCGCCCGGCCGCTGGCCGCCGGACGCCGCGTCTCGCCGGCGATCACCACGTCACGGCGCCGGCACCGACCTCGACCACGGTACCGCCGGCGGTGGCCGTCGACTCGGTGTCGCCCGCGCCGGGCACCAAGTCGGTCGGCTTCACCGCCCCGCTCACGGTCCGCTTCTCCAGCCCCCTCAGCGCCTCGTCGCCACGGCCGACGCTCTCCCCCGCCGTGCCCGGGACCTGGTCGCAGCCCTCGCCTCGCGCCTGGCAATTCACTCCCGCCGGGGACTACCCGCCGCTGCAGCGCGTCACGGTCACCGTGCCGGGCGGCACGGCAGGAGTGGTCGGGCGCGACGGTGCCACGCTCCCGGCGAGCTACCGGTTCGCCTTCACCGTCGCCGACCCCTCGACCGCACGCCTGCAGCAGCTGCTCGCCGAGCTCGGCTACCTCCCGGTGCAGTTCGTGCCGGCCTCCGCCACCGGAGCCACCCCTCCGAAGTCGGCGAGCCCCGAGCCGGGCTCGATCGCCCCCGGCGGCTCCGGGACGGGCAGCGCCAGCTCCACCAGCGCCGGGCTGACCTCGGCTCTGCTGCGCCGAGGCAGCTCGGCCGCGGCCTCGACGGCGGCCGCCGCGACGAGCGGGCTGAGCAGCGAGGCGAGCCTTCCCGGCGCTGTGGCGCTCGTTCCGCGCCCGGGTCGCTTCGCCTGGCGCTTCCCGAACATCCCGGCTCAGCTGGCGGCGCAGTGGACGCCCGGGGTGTGGAACGTCGTCACCCAGGGTGCCGTGATGGCGTTCGAGTACGCGAACGGGCTCGGGGTCGACGGGCTCGCCGGCCCCGAGGTCTGGAGCACCCTGCTCGGCGCCGTCGCCAAGCGGCAGGTGACGACGAGTCCCTACGACTACCTGCTCGTCACCGAGTCCAGCCCCGAGACGCTCTACGTCTGGCGCGACGGCAAGGTGATCTACCAGTCGCTCGCCAACACCGGCGTCGCCGGTGCGGCGACCGCCCTCGGCACCTTCCCGGTCTACCTGCGGTACACGGTGACGATGATGAGCGGCACCAACCCCGACGGCTCGCACTACGTCGACCCGGGTATCCCCTGGGTGTCGTACTTCAACGGCGGTGACGCCGTCCACGGCTTCATCCGCCCCGGGTACGGCTACCCGCAGAGCGACGGCTGCGTCGAGCTGCCGATCGCCAATGCCGCCATCGTGTTCCCGATG
>DAHUZG010000150.1 GCA_027306715.1 Acidimicrobiaceae bacterium | reverse complement strand
GACCATCGCAGTTGCGAGCCTGTACTACGCTCGCGCCTTGTGATTGCGACCCGACGAGCCCTGGCCGGTCTCTTATTCGCTGCCCTGGCTCTGGCTGGGTGCGGCAGGACAGCCCCCGCCGCTGCCAGGTCCGGGCCGGCTGCTCATGGTCCGGTCGACGTCCTCTACGCCGCCTCGCTCGAGGCGGTGCTCGACAACTCGGTCGGGCCGGCCTTCGAGAGGGCGACCGGGTACCGCTTCAGCCCGTACCCGAACGGCTCCTCGGCGCTCGCCAGCGAGATCAAGGGGAAGACGCTCCAGGGCGACGTCTTCATAAGCGCCGGCCCGACGATCAACTCCACCCTCGAGGGTGCCAAGAACGGCAGCTGGGTGAGCTGGTACGCGACCTTCGCCACCTCGCCGCTCGAGATCGCCTACTCGCCTCGCTCCAGGTTCGCCGCAGCGCTGAGGACCAAGCCGTGGTACGAGGTCGTCACCGAGCCGGGCTTCCGCATCGGCCGGACCGACCCGGCGGAGGATCCGAAAGGGGTCCTCGCCGACGAGGCTGTCGGCGCCGCCGCCAAGCGCTACCACGACCCGGCGCTGAGCAAGATCACCGCCAGCGCCGGCAACGAGTACCCCGAGGCGACCCTCGTCGGGCTCGTCTCGTCCGGGCAGCTCGACGCCGGCTTCTTCTACGCCGTCGAGGCGGCCTCGGCGCGCCTTCCGGCGGTCGGGCTCGGCACCCTCCACTACGCGGCCAGCTATACCGTGACGGTGCTCAACAACGCCCCCGACGAGGCCGGAGCGGTCGCCTTCGTCAAGTACCTGCTCAGCTCCGCGGCGCACCGGCTGCTCGAGAGGGGCGGCCTGACGATCGGGCCGCCGAGGCTGAGCGGTCGGGCCTCGGCAGTCCCGGCGGGGATCAAGCGCTCGATCTGATGCCGCTGATGCAGGACTGACCACGCCCGCCGCCCCGGCGCCGGCCACGCCGCCAGGCCTGGCGGCCGCCGCCGGCTCGCCTCCCCGCTCCGACCCCTCCGTCCGTCCGGACCGGCACCGCGACCGCGACCGCTCCGGCGCGCCCGCTCGCCGGCGCTCGGGCGCGCGCCGGCGAGTGGCCAACCGGTCGCCGATCGTCGTCCTGGCGGCAGTCATCACCTGCTACCTCGCCGGGCCTGTGGTGGCGTTCCTCGTGCGCCTCGCGGGGTCCTCCGCCCGTGGCTTCTCGGCTCCGGGGCTGTTCGAGTCTCTCGCCGTCTCGGTGACAACGGCGACGATCACGACCGCCTCGGTCACTGTCTTCGGCGTCCCCCTCGCCTACCTACTCGCCCGCTCGCGCCGCCGCGCCGCCCGGGCTCTCGGGGTGCTCGTGGTCGTCCCGCTGGCGGTCCCGCCCGTGATGAGCGGTGTCATCCTCGTCTACCTGGTCGGCCCGTACACCGCCATCGGGAGCTTCTTCGGCGGCCGCCTGACCGAGTCGATGGCCGGGGTCGTCCTCGCCCAGAGCTTCGTCTCGGCGCCGTTCCTCGTCGTCGCCGCCCGCGCCGCCTTCAGCGCGGTCGACCCGACGCTTCTCGACATGGCGGCGACGCTCGGCCTGCACGAGATCCGTCGCTTCCTCACCGTGGCAGTGCCGCTCGCCGGCGCCGGGATCCGGGCCGGGATGCTGCTGGCATGGCTGCGAGCCTTCGGCGAATACGGTGCCACGAGCATCGTCGCCTACCACCCCTACACCCTCTCGGTGTTCAACAACCTGCAATTCAGCCTCGGGCTCCAGGGCACGCTGGCGCCGACCGCGCTCGCCCTCGGGGGCGCCGCCGTGGTGCTCGCCGCCTCGGTCCTCCCCCTGCCTCCCGCGCCCCGCCGGCTGCGGTCCAGCAGGCGGCTACCGGATGCCCTGCTCGCCTCCGGGAGCGCGCCGCTGCCAGCTGCCGCTGTGGCTCCCGGCGGCCCGGTTGTGCGCGCCGCGGCGGCGGGTCGCCCGGTGGTCCCGGCGGCGGCTCTCGAGCTTCATCTCGACCTCCGGCTCGGGAGCTTCCGCCTCTCGCTCGAAGCCGTTGCGCCGAGTGGCCGCCTCGCGGTCCTCGGCCCGTCGGGATCGGGCAAGTCGGCCACCTTGCGCGCTTTGGCGGGACTGTTCGGGACGGACGCCGGCCAGGTCCGCCTGGGGGGGCGGGAGGTCGGGACGCTTTCTCCCGAGGAGCGCCCGATCGGGTACGTCACCCAGGGCCTGTCGCTCTTCCCGCACCTCGACGTCTGGCGCCAGGTCACCTTCGGCGCCGGCGCCAGACCCGAGATCGCTGCCCGGTGGCTGTCCGAGCTCGGCCTCGAAGAGCTCGCCGGGAGGATGCCCGAGCAGCTCTCGGGCGGCCAGCGTCAGCGCGTGCGCCTCGTCCAGGCGCTGGCGCGCGCTCCGGAGCTGCTGCTCTTGGACGAGCCGCTGTCGGCGCTCGACGTGCCGGTCCGGGCCGAGCTGCGCCAGCAGCTGCGCCAGCTGCAGCGCGAGACGTCGCTCTCGACGGTGATCGTCACCCACGACCCTGCCGAGGCGGCGGTGCTCGCCGACGATCTCGTCGTGCTCGCCGACGGGACGGTCTTGCAGGCCGGCGCCAGAGCCGAGGTCTTCGCCCATCCTGCTTCGGTGGCCGTGGCGGGGCTGCTCGGGTGGCCGAACCTTTTCGGGGGAACGGTCGCCGAGCCGGGCATGATCACCTGTGGAGGGATCGTCGTGCGGCTCCCGACGGGACCGCTCGCCGTCGGCGAGCGCGTCAGCTGGGGGGTGCGGCCGGAAGGCATCGAGATCGAAGCCGCCGACGGTACCGGTGACGGGCCGCTCGTCGCCGGCGTCGTGGAGGACGTCATCGACCTCGGGCCGACGACCGAGCTGGCCGTCTCGATCGGCGCCGGTGTCATGCTGCGGCTGGCGGCTCAGCGCCGGCGCTTCCCGCCGGTCGGCTCGCCGTGCGCGGTGCGCCTCGACCCGGAGGCGGCGATGGTCTGGCCCGAGCCCGGCGGAACCTGAGCCGAGCTCGCCTCCGCTCAGCCGCCGATGCGGGACATCGAGCGCTGCGGGCGGAGAAAGCCGGGCTCGTCGATGCCGTGCCCGGCGCGCTTGGCGGCGACCGCACCCCCGAGCGCCCGTGCGAGCTCGCCGTCGCCGGCGCCCGAGCGCAGCAGCTCCCGGATCGAGCGCTCGTCGTCGGAGAACAGGCAGTTGCGCACCGCTCCGTCGGCGGTGAGGCGGATCCGGTTGCAGGTGCCGCAGAACGGCTCGGTGACGGTGGGGATGACACCGACCTCGCCGTGGTCGTCGGCGAAGCGAAAGCGCGTCGCCGGCGCCGGGTCGCCCGGGGACGGCACGGCGACGAGCGGCCAGCGGGCGTCGATCCGCTCGATCACCTCCCTGCTCGGCACCACCTGCCGGCGCGCCCAGGCGCCCTCGGCGTCAAGGGGCATCAGCTCGATGAACCGGACCGGCCGCTTGGTGCGCCGGGCGAGCTCGGCAAAATCGAGGATCTCGTCGTCGTTGACCCCCGCCGCCAGCACGACGTTGACCTTCGGCGGCGGGAAGCCGGCGGCCTCGGCGGCATCCATCGAGGCGAGCGTGACGGCGAGGTCGCCCCGCCGCCGGATGGCGGCGAAGCGCTCGGGGCGGAGCGAGTCGCAGCTGACGTTGCACCGCTGCAGCCCCGCCCGCCGGAGATCGCCGGCGAGGCGCGCGAGCCGGGAGCCGTTGGTCGTGAGCGCGACGTCGTCGAAGCCGATCGCCGCGAGCCGGGCGACGATCTCGACGACGTCGGCTCGAAGCAGCGGCTCGCCGCCGGTGATGCGCACGGAGCGCACGCCGAGGTCGTGGGCGACGCGCCCGACGCGCTCGATCTCGCTGGCGCTGAGCAGCTCCTGGCGGGGGCTGAAGACCATGCCCTCCTCGGGCATGCAGTACGTGCAGCGGAAGTTGCAGCGGTCGGTGATCGAGATGCGGAGATCGGAGTGGACCCGTCCGAAGCTGTCGACCAGCGTGCCGGGTGCCGCCCTCCGCCTTGGCGGCCCGAGGCGGACCGGTG
>DAHUZG010000149.1 GCA_027306715.1 Acidimicrobiaceae bacterium | reverse complement strand
GGGACGGCTCCGACGCCGGCGCCGCTCCCGGCGCCCCCCCGGCACAGGCCGGGCTCGCCGAGGACGACCTGTTCAGCGAGGAGTTCCTCCTTGCCCGCCCGCTGCTTCAGGCGATCCGCTCGCCCGAGCAGGTGGTGCTTCTCATCGACGAGGTCGACCGGGTCGAGGTCGAGACCGAGGCGCTGCTGCTCGAGGTGCTCTCGGACTACCAGGTCTCGATCCCCGAGCTCGGCACGGTGCGGGCGACGACCGTGCCGCTCGTCTTCCTCACCTCGAACGGGACCCGCGAGCTCTCCGAGGCGCTGAAGCGGCGCTGTTTGTACCTGCATCTCGACTACCCCGATCTCGAGCGCGAGCGGGCGATCGTGCGCGCCAAGGTTCCCGGCGTCGACGAGCAGCTCGCCGACGAGGTGGTACGCGTCGTCGCCAGCCTCCGCTCTCTCGAGCTCGAGAAGCGGCCGTCGATCTCCGAGACCGTTGACTGGGCGCGCACGCTGGTGGTTCTCGGGGTCCGTCATGCCGACGCGGCGACCACGCGCCAGACGCTCAACGTGCTTCTCAAGTCACAGCAGGACATCGAGCTCGCCGCCAAGGAGCTGTCGCTGCCGCCGTCGGGCGCCGGCGGCAGCTGAGCACGAGGGCGTGCTCGGCCTGCTCGGCGACTTCGCCGGGGAGCTGCGCCGTGCCGGCCTGCCGGTCTCGCCCGACGAGCTCGTCGACGCCGCCAACGCCGTCGTCGCCACGGGGCTGGCCGGGCGCGACGAGCTGCGTGCGGTCCTCGGCTGCTGCCTTGTCAAGTCCGAGGCCCACCGTGAAGCCTTCCTCGCCCTCTTCGAGCTGTACTTCCCGCCCGCCCTCGGGCGGCCGGCATCGGCACCGCTCTTTGGCGACGAGGCGCTGAGCGACAAGGCCGCCGGCGACGAGCAGGCGGGCTCCGCCGCCGGCCGGGAGCCGTCGCCGGAGGCCCTTCTCACCCGTGACGAGCTGCGCGCCGTCGTCCTCGGCGCCCTCGCCGGCGGCGACCTCTTTGAGCTCGAGCGGGCCGCCCGCCTCTCGGTGGCGGTGCTCGCCGGGATCGAGGCGGGCAGGCCGGTCGGCCCGAGCTACTACCTCCAGCGCACCTTGCGCGGTCTCGACGCCGACGGGCTGCTCGAGCACCTCCTCGAGGCGGCTGGCCGCCAGGCTCAAGGCGACGGCGAGCCGGACGCGGCGGCGACGGCGACCGCGGCGGGGGGGCTCGGCCCGGCGGCGCGCCTGGCGCGCCTCGGCGAGCTCGGTGAGCTCGGCCGCCGGTTGCTCGTCGAGGAGTACCGCCGCCGCCTCGGCGAGCTGCGGCGGCTGATCGACGCCGAGGTGCGCCGCCGCCTCGCCGAGGAGCGCGGCGCCGTCGAGCTCGCTCGCGTCGTCCGCCGGCCGCTCGTCGAGGACATCGAGTTCATGCACGCATCGCGGGCCGAGCTCGCCGAGATGCGGCGCGCCCTCGGCCCGCTCACCCGGGTCCTCGCCGCCCGCCTCGCCCGCCGCCGCCGCCACGAGCGGCGCGGCCCGCTCGACTTCCGGGCGACGATCCGGCGCTCGCTGTCGAGCGGCGGCGTGCCGCTCGAGCTTCGGTTCCGGGCCCCGCACCCGGCCAAGCCCGAGCTCGTCGTGCTCGCCGACGTCTCCGGCTCGGTGGCCTCCTTCGCCCGCTTCACCCTGCTCCTGCTGGCGGCGATGAGCGGGCAGTTCTCCAAGCTGCGCAGCTTCCTCTTCATCGACGGCGTCGACGAGGTGACCTCGAGGCTTCGCCGCGGTGCCACGAGCCCCGCCGGGCTCGAGGCGGCGGTGCGCGACGCCGACGTCGTGGCGAGCGACGGGCACTCGGACTACGGGCGTGCGCTCGAGTCCTTCGCCGCTCGTCACGCCGCCGACGTCGGCCCTCGCACGACGCTCATCGTCCTCGGCGACGCCCGGAACAACTACCACGCCTCGGGCGTCGAGATCCTCGCCGACCTGCGCCACCGGGCGCGCCACCTCTACTGGCTCAATCCCGAGCCACGCCCGTACTGGAACAGCGGCGACTCGATCATCGGCGTCTACGCCCCCCCCTGCGAGGCCGTCGTCGAGTGCCGGAACCTCCGCCAGCTCGAGGCGTTCGTCGGCGATCTGGCCTGAGCCGGCGGGCCGCGATCGCAACGAGATCGTCGCCCCTTTCCGCACCCCGCGGCGGTAGCGTCTGAGCTGTGAGCAATGCTGGGGCCGCGGACGACCCGTTGCTCGAGGTCACCCCGCCCGAGGGCACCCAAGCGCGGCAGATCATGCCCGGGACGCGGCTGGCCCTCGTCCGCCACGGCGAGGCGGCCTGCAACGCCGAGGACTACATCGGCGGCCACTCCGCGTGCCGCGGGCTGACGGCGCGGGGCGTGCTGCAGGCGAGGATCCTCGCCGGTCGGCTGCGCCGGACAGGCGAGCTCGACGGCGCCGTCGCGCTCTACACGAGCGTGCTGCCGCGGGCGATCGAGACGGCCGAGATCGTCGCCACCGGCATCGCCGGGCCGCCGAGCGTCCCGCGCCAGAGCTGCCTGCTCTGCGAGCGCCATCCCGGCGAGGCCGACGGCCTTACCTGGGCCGAGTACGAGGAGCGCTACCAGCGCGTCTCGCTGCCCGGCGACGATCCGGAGCTGCCGCTCGCTCCCGGCGGCGAGAGCTGGTCGGAGTTCGTCGCCCGGGCCTCGGGCGCGCTGACGGCGCTCGCTCTTCGCCATCCCGGCGAGCTCGCCGTCGTCGTCGCCCACGGCGGTGTGATCGACTCCTCGATGATCGCCTTCCTCGGCCTTGCTGAGCACGGCGGCGCGATCCGGCTCCATTCCGAGCACACCTCGATCACCGAGTGGCAGCACACCGGGCGCACCTGGCGGCTCGTCCGCTACAACGACGCCGCCCACCTCGCTGGGCCCGAGCAGGCCGCCAACCGTTCTCCTGCACCGCTGTGGGTCGGGCGCGACCCGGCGCTGCTCGCCTCGCGCCGCTGAGCCCGCGCCTCGCGCCGCTGACCTCCTGCGCCGGCCCGACCCGGTCGAGCCGGACCGCTCGGTCGCTCAGCAGGCGTAGTCCGGGTCGAGCCCGTAAGGCGACGCCTCGGTGCCCGGCGTCTCCTGCAGCAGCTGTACGGTCCCGCCGGCGAAGAGCTCGTTCGAGCGCGGCAGGCCGTAGTTCGCCGTGCCGGCGCACCACGACGCCAGAGCCGACGGCGAGTAGAGCCCGGGCTCGCTGAACGGCGGAGCTGTCCACGGCACGCCGGCGACCCAGAGCGGCACCGGTGAGCGCGGCGGGAGGTAGCCGCTGCCGGCGATGTGCGGCCACTGCACGCTCGTCGAGTAGATGCCGACGAGCAGTCCAGCACGATGGAGGGCGTTGAAGGCGCCGGTGAGGACCTGGTCGTTGAGCGCCGTCGAGTGTGACCAGTAGCGGCCGCCGGAGAAGTCGCTGTAGTTGCTCGAGGAGAGGGTGTCGTTCTCGACGTCGAGCCACCACTCACCCGAGCGAACGCCTTGGCTGGTGGCATAGGAGAGCGCGGAGACGGCCCCGTTGTAGCCGTAGTTGTAGGCGGTGCACGCCGGCCGCGCCGACGGCGCCAGCTTGGCGCAGGTGCCTGCCGGCCCGGTCGCCTCGAGCGAGCGGGCGACCGCGTCGAGGTCCGGCGAGTTCATGAACAGGTACAGCTGGAAGGGCTTGCCGTCGGTGCTGGCGCGGGTGGCCCAGGCCGCCTCGGAGGCAAGGCAGGGGTTGTCGGCGCTGTCGAGCCAACCGGCGACCTGGATGATCGACAAGCCGGAGCGAGGCGGCATCCCGCCCTTCACGCTGCGCGAGCCGCTCCGGCACTGGAAGTCGCTGATGTCGTAGCCGAACTTGCCGTGCGGCGGTGACGGCGGCGGCGGCGAGCCGGTCGGCACCGTCGTCGTCGGCGCCGGCGCCGGCGCCGGCGCCGACGGCGCCGGGACGACGGCGGTGACGGCGGCGACGACGCTGAGCGGAGGGGTGAGGCGGTGACGGACGAGCGAGCCGTCGCTCGAGGCGTCGCCGTACTGGAAGACCCTCCCGGTCGAGGTGGCGAGCCAGTAGCCGTGGCCGTCAGGGGTCGGGTCGATCGAGACGAAGCGGCCGACGCCGTGCTTGCGAGCGCCGCCGCCGTAGTTGTGGGCGCTGCCGTAGGCGTAGACGGTGCCCTTCGAGCTGAGCAGCCAGTAGCCGAGGCCGTCGGGGGTGGCGGCGATGGCCACGATCGTGCGTCGCGCCGGCGGCACGCGAAGCGTCAGGGTCGGAGCGTCGCCGAAGCTGTAGACCCGCCCGCGGGCGTCGACGACGAAGTAGCCGTTGCCGTCGGGGGTGGCGGCCATCGCCACGAACGGCCGGGCGGCGGTGTCGTGCACCGGCGACCCGCAGAACACGGCGTTGCCGAAGTTGTCGATGCTGCCGTCGGCGGTGAGCACCCAGTAGCCCTCGCCGCTCGGCGTGCCGACGATGCCGACGGCGGGATCCTTGCGCAGGCGTTTCGGCTCGCCGAGGGCGACGGCGTCGCCGTAGCGGCTGATGTGGCCGTTGGCCGCCAGTACCCAGTACCCTCCGCCGTCGACGGTCGTCGCGGCGCCGACGGCGCCGTCGGTGAGGGCACGTCGGGGCCCGAATGCCCCCACCCCCCCGAAGCCGACGACCTTGCCGTTCGACTCGACGAGGTCGTAGCCGGCCTGCTCGCCGGGTGGGACGAGGGGGATCGTGGTCGAGGTCGAGGCCTGCGTCGTCGTCGGCGTCGACGAGCTCGAGGTCGCCGACGGGAGGGTGGTGGTGGTCGTCGTCGTCACGCCCGGGGCAAGGGTCGTCGTCGGACCGGCGACGGTGGTGGTCGTCATGCTCGTCGTCGTGCTCGTCGTCGTGCTCGAGGTGGTGCTCGAGGTGGTCGTGACGATCGTCGAGGTCGTGCTCGTCGTCGGCAGCGGCGGCGAGGTGCAGCTGAACTGCCCGGGCGGCATGGCGATGGCGAGGTTCTTGTGGAGCTTCCCCTCAGTGGCAAGCGAAGAAGCCTCGGTCGGGCCGGACACCATCGCGGCGGCGACGGCGTCGGGGCCCGCAGCGCGCCCC
>DAHUZG010000148.1 GCA_027306715.1 Acidimicrobiaceae bacterium | reverse complement strand
CGGGCGCGCCGGGCACAGACGCGCCCCTGCACAGGCGCGAGGCTCAGCCGGCGACGATCGGGACGACGAGGTAGGAAGCGTCGGCGCCGCCGGAGCGGAGGTGGTGCATCCCGGAGTTGACGCTGTCCTCGTGGCGGGCGTAGAGCTGGTCGTGCGGGTAGCGGTTGACGTCGGTGCCCTGCACGATCAAGAGCAGCTGCTCGCCGGCCTCGAAGTGGGTCCCCGAGGGCCAGATCTCGATGTCGAGGGCGACCGCCTCGCCCCGTGTCACCGGCTGCTCGCGCCGGTGGGGGTGCACCGGGCGCGCCTCGCTCGAGGCCTCCGGGTCGAGCTCGCGGTGCGAGGCGCGAAGCCACCCGAGCGCCACCGGGCCGTCGTGGCGCATCTGGTAGAGCGGGAAGTCGACGGGCTTGTCCTCGGCGTCGAGCTTCCAGACAGCGACGAAGACGTCGAGGTCCTCGGTCTCGTCCGCCGACATGACGAGATGAGCGGCGGCGTTGCCGACGAGGTCGACCGGCGCCTCGAAGCGGTGGCGGAAGCTGGCACGGTGCGGCCCCGGGCCGCCGCCGAGCGAGTGGTAGGTGACCTCGCCCTCCTCGGCGGGCGGCTCGTGGCAGAGCGCGCCGGGGCCGGCGCCGCCGGAGGCGTCGAGGTAGAGCCGCTTGTACTCGGTCCGCGGCAACGGCCAGTCGTCGCCGGCGAGCAAACGCCCCTCGAAGTGGCGCTCGCGCGCCTCGACACGGACGCGCGGCCAGCTCGTCACCTCGGTGTCGAGACCTTTGAGGAAGTGGTCGAAGAAGGCCTGCAGGCGCGCCTTGCTCTCAAGGGAGTAGTAGTACGCCCACTTCATCCGCCCGTGCACGTCGAGCCACTTCTCCGGCGAGGCGAGCCGGCGGAAGCTGTCGACCGTCCCGCGCAGGTGCATCCCCTGGTCGGTCCAGCTCGCCACGACGAACGCGGGCACGGTGACCTGCTCGGGTCGTGCCGATTTCGATTCCCAGAAGGAGTCGAAGAAAGGGTGCTCGGCGGTCTCGGCGAGCAGGTCCTCGACCTCGGTCGTCGAGACCTTGAGAAAGCCCTGGATGAACGGCCAGAACCAGGTCTCGGGGATGCCGCCGTGGCGGACCACCTCGCGATAGGTGTCGGTCCAGCCCTCCCACGGGTTGATCGCCGCCAGGTGCGGCGGGTGAAGCTCGGCGACCCGCCACTGGGCGATGGCGAGATAGGAGACGCCGGTCGTGCCGACCTTGCCGTTGCACCAGGGCTGGGTGCCGGCCCACTCGACGGTGTCGTAGAAGTCCTGCGCCTCCTCGGGGGAGATGAAGGTGGCGACGCCCTCAGAGCTCCAGGTCCCCCGCGAGTCGACGTTCAGCACCGCGTAGCCACGCCCGACCCACCACGACGGCTCCGGCCCCTCGAACACGGCGTGGGGGCAGAGATCGGAGGTGCTCACCCCGCAGCCGGGAAAGTACTCGTACTTGGTCGGCGAGTGCTTGCCGTACGGCGCCCAGGCGACAAGCGCCGGCACCGGCGCCGTCTCGGCGGCCGGTCGGAAGAGATCGCCGTAGATCCGCACGCCGTCGCGCATCTCGATCGCCACGTCGCGCTCGATCAGCATCGGCCCCTCGACGCTCCGGCGGGGGTCGAGCGCCCCTGCGCCCGCCTCCACCGGTCCGGCGGTCGGCTTGGTGAACCGGTAGTCGAAGCCAGCCATCGCGGCACCGTATCGCCTGCGAGCTGCGACAACAAGGGGTCCGGGCGGGTAGCCGGCAGCGCCGGGCGCGCCAGCCCTGCGCCCCGGCCTGGCACAGATCTGCCGGCGCCTGACACGAAGCGGCGATTTCTCGGATCTGGCACGTGCCCGGCGGTACGCTCCCGTCGTGGCCCGCCTTTTCTCCCCCAGGCGCCGCCCGGCGCCTGGGGGCCCGACCCCTTCTTCCGTAGCTGCCCGCCGGCCTTGCGCCGGGCGCCTCGGGCGCTACGTCCTCACAGCCGGGATGTCCGCCGGCGCGCTGTGGGCACCGGCGGCGGCGCCCGGGGGCCCGGCGGCAAGGTACGGCTTCGACCGGCCCGACGCCGCTGCTCTCTACGGCAACGAGCTGCTCGTCGCCAACGGAGGGGGCAACTCGGTGACGGTGCTCGACGCCGCGTCGGGCGCCCACCTCGCCACCTTGCAGGGCGCTCGTTTCGGCTTCGCTGCTCCGAGCGCGATCGAGGTCGTCGGCGGCGACGTCTTTGTCGCCAACCGGTCCGACAGCTCGGTCACCGAGCTCGCCCCGGGCGCGCGCTCGGTGCTGCTGGTGATCTCCGGCAAGGCGTACGGCTTCTCGCACCCGGTGGCGCTCGCCGCCGACGGCGCCGGGCACCTCTTCGTGCTGAGCACCGGCGGCTCGCTGACCGAGCTCGACGCCGGCACCGCGTCGCCGCTCGCCGTCGACTCCGGGAAGGCGTTCGGCTTCGACGAGCCGACCGCTGTCGCCTCGGTGGGCAACCTGCTCGTCGTCGCCAACAGCGGGGGCAACTCGGTCTCGGAGATCGACGCCGCCACGATGGCGCCGGTCCGCACGGTGCGTGCCAGCCTCGACCACCGCCCGGCTTTCGACGAGCCGGTCGGGATCGCCGTGAGAGACAACGCCGCGTGGGTGACCAACGAGCTCGGCAGGACCTTGACGGAGATCTCCGGGCGCAGCGGGCAGGTGATGCGGGTGGTGCCCGACATGAGCGGCTACCTGCCCTCGCCCCAGGCGATCACCTCGGGCGACGGCGTCCTGCTCGTCGCCAGCCCGCCCGGCTCGTCGCCGATGATCACCGAGGTCGTGCCCGGGCCCGAGGTGACGATGCCCTGGATGATGTGCAACACCAACGGGCCGTACTCGTTCAGCAACCCTCAGGCCCTCGTCGTCGACGGCGCCGATCTGTGGGTGATCAACTCGGGCGGCGCGGGCGGGCCGGCGGGGAGCTCCCTCACAGAGATGAGCGCCCGCAGCGGCAAGCTGCTCCGGGTGCTGCGCTAGCGGTCAGGCGGGCGCGGGCGCGGGCGCGGGCTCGGCCTCGGGCTCGGGCGCGGCCTCGGGCTCGGCGAGCTCGCCCCACTCGGCCCGGCCGAAGGGCTCGTCGACGCCGGGGCTGACCGGCGGCCCGTCGGGCAGCCATGCACCGGAGCGATCCTTCCGGAACGGGTACCACGAGCCGTCGCGGCCAAGGCGCAGCTGGCGGTCGCCGAGGACGGCCCGGTTCCGCCGGATCACGGTCCCGGTGCCGAGCAGCGCTCGCCCGGCCGACATCGCCGCCGGCTCGGGGTCCCAGCTCTCGACCAGCGCCGCGAGGCCGCCGGGGCCGCCGTCGCGCCACGCCAGCGCCCGGGCGAGCAGCTCGCGAGGCGCCATCGCTGCTCGGCGCGCCAGCTCGGCGATCCCCGGCCCGGCTCCGCCCCCGCCTTCCGACCTGCCGGCGCCTTGGCTGCCGGCGCCTTGGCTGCCGGCGCCCGGCGACAGCAGCGCCGCGGCACGCCGTGCGAGATCCTCCCCGGCGTCGAGCTCGAGCCCGCTCCGGCCGCCCCGTGCGAGCTCGAGGGCACGCGCCGCAGCGTCGGCCGCCAGCGCCCGCAGGCCGGCGGCATCGAGCCCCGACCCCGGAGGCGGATCGGCGGCAAGCACCGTCGGGCGCCCCGGCCGGCGCGGCAGGCCGGGCTCGGGCAGGCGCGACGGGACCGCATCGCCGCTCCGGGTGCCGGCTCGGGGCTCCCCGGGCTGGCCGCGCCCG
>DAHUZG010000147.1 GCA_027306715.1 Acidimicrobiaceae bacterium | reverse complement strand
CTCGTCCTGCCCGCCTCACGCTCGCTCGAGCCACGTCGACTCCCCTCTCCTCTCCGCGTCAACCCCCACCGTCAACCCCCACCGTCAACCCCCACCCGAGCTTGACGGCTCGCCGGGCACGGTGAACAAGGGTTGCCACGGAGAGCCGCTCGGGTCGGTCTGGGCCGCCGCCGGCGAGCTCGCCGAGTTGTACCACTTCGCCACGTAAGCCAGCCCGGCGAAGAGGATCCTGGCGCCGGCGCGGTAGGCGGTCCCCGGCGCCCAGCCAGGATAGGTTCCCGCCGGTAGCGTCGTGGTCGTCGGCGCCCGCTCGCCGCTCAGCACGGGACCGATGAGCTGCCACGGCGTCTGCCACGCGTACTGCACGTCGGCCGCGGGATCCTGGCCCTGGTTGTACCACTTCGACTCGTAGATGCTGTTCTGCCAGACGACCTTGTAGCCGACGGCGTACGGGTCGTTCGGCTGCCAGAAGGGGTACGGGGCGTTCGCCGGGCTGAGCTGGCTCGATCCGCTCACCGGTGTGACCGATCCGCCCGAGGGCACCGTGCCGCGCAGGTTGGCGAGCAGGTCGTCGAACTGGAGCGAGGACTGTGCGGTGCCCGAGCAGGTGCTCGACTGCTCGCCGACGACGCCGAAGCCCGAGCCGCACTGGCTGTCGCGATTGAGTGACCACACCGAGACGCGGCCGAGATGCTCTCCTCGGGCAAAGCTAGCGACCGTCCTCGCGTCGGCGACGGTGAGCACCTCGCCGGCGTCGTCGTTCTGGCCGATCATCACCGTCACACCGAGACTGTGCCAGACGGCCGCTCCGGAGAGGGGGACGCCGTAGCGGGGATAGAGAGCGGCCAGCTGAGCCTCGGTGGCACCCAGGGCTTGCACCGCAGCAGCACCCATGTCGGCGACCGGCGGCCCGTAGTCCATGGCCATCCCGTTGACGCCGGCGAGGTGGGCCTTGTCATGCAGCATCTGGCGCAGCTGCGCCAGCCCTGGGCCGCCGAGCCCCTGGGTCGTCACCGGCAGCGTCAGCCACACCGAGATGTGGCGATGCAGCGCTGCGAGGTGGTGCTCGAGCAGCGCCACAGCGGCGGCGCGACGCTGCGCCGCCGGCCAGTCGGCAAGGGCGCTCCCTTCGACGTCGAGGTCGATCGTCGTGACGTGGTAGCGGTCGATGACCTGCAGGTACTCTGCGGCGAGCGAGCTGGCGCTGTGGCAGGCGACGGCGAGGTCGGTGTTGGCGCTGCCCCCGAACGAGACGACACCGGCGACGCCGTCGTTTCTCAGCTGGGCAACTCTCTGGTCCAGATTGAGCGTGCTGGCCGCCTGGTCGAGGGTGTAGTAGCCGCCCCAGCTCGGCGTGCAGCTGTCGGTTGACTCAGCGACGACGAAGCTGAGCACCACCTGGTGCGCCGGCTCCTCGGTCGGGTCCTGGAACTGGTAGGTCGGTGTCACCGTGACGTCGACGTAGGGAGCGAACCACGCCGGCGCCAGCCCGGCGGCGCTCTGGCCGGCGACGGCATTGCGCACCGAGTAGGTCGCCGCGACTGCCGTACCGGCGACGAGCAGCAGCGCGATGACGAGGCGAGAGGCCGAGAATCGCTGGCGGCTCGGTGGTGGGGAGCTGAGAGAGCCGGTCGCGTGCTGCACCCCGAGCGCCGCCGCGGCAGGCCCCGCATCAACTGGCGCCTCACCCGCACCCGACGCCTCACCCGGACCCGTTGCCTCACCGGCATCGTCGACCCAGCTGATGGGCTTCCAGGCGTGGTGTTCCATAGCTCCGATATTCAACGGCCGCCACGAGGCGATGCTCCATCCCCCCAAACGCGCGTCGTCACGATTTGTGTCAAGTGATGCACCTGCCCTGACCGATCGGGCCCGGCCGGCCGTTAGTCAGGACACGCAGCACCCAGCTCAGCCGAGGTCCGGCCTCGACAAGAGCTGACTGCGCGTGCATCCGGCGCGATGCCGTAGCGGCTCGCCCAGCTGGCGCAGAAGGAGCACAGTGACAAGACACGGCGGCGTGATGCGTGTGAGGGCGCGCGACGCCGCAGATGGCGTGCCAGGCCCGCCGGGGCTCGAGCGGAGCCGCCCGAGCCCGGCCAAGCGCCAGTGGGGCGGTGACCGCCGGGAGCGACCGAGCTCGGTCCTGCCGCCTCCGATCAGCGACCGCCGCGTTGCCTTCGCGCGCTTGGCGATCGTGGCGACGGTGCTCGCCTGGGTCGGCTATCTCGTCAGCTGGCTGGCGAGCGAGTTCATCTCCGGCGGAGCCAGCTCGACGCGGCTCGGCGTCGAGGCGGTGCTCTATCTGCTCGTGGTCTCGTTGCTCACCGGCTCCGCTCTGGCGTACCTCATCTGCCGCCTCGGCTACCTCCTGCGAAGCCGTGACCACAGGCGCGTCCCGCGTGCGGCTCTCGACGAGTTCTTCAGCCGCTCGATGCCGACGATGACCGTGATCACCCCCTCCTACCGTGAGGAGGCCCGCGTCGTCCGCACCACCCTGCTCTCGGCGAGCTTGCAGGAGTATCCCTACATCCGCGTCGTGCTCCTCATCGACGACCCACCTGTGCCGGGCTCGCCCGAGAACCGCCGTCTGCTCGAGGACGTCCGCGCGCTGCCCGGTCAGATCGCCGCGGTCCTCGAGGAGCCGCGCCGCCACTTCGCCGGCCTCCTCGAGACCGCCGAGCGCGAGCAGCTGGGCGTCCGCCCGGAGTCGATGTCCGCGCTCGCCGACGCCTACGACGACGCCGTCGCGTGGCTCGACGACCTCGCCAACGCGCAGCCGATCGTCGACCACTCGGACAGCTTCTTCGCCGACCATGTCGTGCGCCGCCTCGCCGCCGATCTCGCCGTCACCTCTGCAGCGATCACGGCTTCGGCCGCAGACGGCGTCATCCTCTCGAGCTCGCGTCAGCTCGAGCTGTACCGCCGTCTCGCCCGGATCTTCCAGGCTGAGCTCTCGAGCTTCGAGCGCAAGCAGTACGCCTCGCTCAGCCACGAGCCGAACAAGGCGATGAACCTCAACAGCTACCTCGGGCTCATGGGCGGCAGCTACCGCGACGTCGTCACCGTCTCCGGGCGGGTGCTGCTCCCCGCTCCGCTCGGGGCGAGCGACCTCGACGTGCCCGATCCCGACTACGTCCTCACCCTCGACGCCGACAGCGTGCTCTTGCCCGAGTACGCCTTGCGCCTCGTCTACCTCATGGAGCAGAGCGAGCACGCCCGCGTCGGCGTCGCCCAGACGCCGTACAGCGCGTACCCGGGCGCCGGCACACGCCTCGAGCGCATCGCCGGGGCGACGACGGACCTCCAGCACATCGTCCACCAAGGGATGACCCACTACGACGCCACGTTCTGGGTCGGCGCCAACGCAGTGCTTCGCAAGCGCGCTCTCGACGAGATCGCAGACATCGCCTACGCGGGCAACTTTCCCGTTCGCCGCTACATCCAGGACCGCACCGTCATCGAGGACACCGAGTCGACGATCGACCTGGCGACAAAGGGCTGGTCCCTGCTCAACTACCCGGAGCGGCTGAGCTACTCGGCGACCCCTCCCGACTTCGGCGCGCTCTGCATCCAGCGCCGGCGCTGGGCGAACGGGGGACTGCTGATCCTTCCCAAGCTGCGGCGCCAGGTGCACGAGCGTCGCCTTCGAGGTGAGCGAACCCGCTTTGGCGAGCTGTTCCTGCGCACCAACTACATGGCCTCGATCACCTGGTCGTCGCTGAGCCTCGTCTTCCTCCTCGCCTACCCCTTCGCCAACCAGCTCGCCAGCCCTCTGCTCGGACTGATCGCCTTGCCGTACTTCTGGGCGATGGCGAGCGACCTGCGCCATTGCGGGTACAAGGGCGCCGACGTGGCGCGCATCTACGGCTTCAACCTCGTGCTCACGCCCGTCAACCTCGCCGGCGTCGGAAACTCGATCGTGCAGGGCCTCACCGGTGACAAGTCCGTCTTCGGCCGCACGCCGAAGGTGCGTGACCGGACGATTCCCAACTTGCTGTTCATCGCCGCCCCGTACGCCGTCGTCGGGCTGGCGGGCTGGACGATCTATCGGGACTACACCGACCGCCACTGGGACAACTTCGTCTACGCCGGCCTCAACGTCACCCTCACGATGTACGCCATCGTCGCCTTCATCGGCATCCGGCACTCGATCCATGACACCTTCGTCCAGCTGAGGGCGCGCTTGTACAAGCCCGACGAGCCGCCGGGCAAGCCAGTGCGTGACCCGGCGTCGATCGTCGCCGACCCGGCGGTGGCGGACTGGGCCTCGGTGCTCTACTTCGGCTCGGTAGGCGCCTCGTCGCTCGTCGGCACGATCCCGATGGCGGCGCAGTCGGGGCGCGCAGCGCCGGTCACCCTCACCCGGACCGGTGCCGCGCCCGGTGCCGCCCCCGGTACCGTGCCCGATGCCGCGCCCGATGCCGGAGAGCGGAGCCTCGGCGCCGGGGCCGGATCCCTCTCACGGCAAAGCAGCCGAGAGCGCAGCGGAGTCTCCAGAGAGCGCAGCGCAGTCTCCGCAGAGCGCAGCGGAGTCTCCGCAGAGGGCTTCTCCGGAGACGGCAGCTTTGCCGGTGAGATCTTCGGCCTCGACGCCCCAGGCTGGGACGGCGACGCCTGGTTCGGCGAGGACCCGGAGCATCGAGGCGGGGCCGGTCGAGCCGGCGGGTTCTCGATCAGCGCCGACATCTCGTTCCGCACGGTGTTCCAGCCGATCGTCGGCCTGGACGGCGGGCGCGTCGTCGCGTACGAAGCGCTGACGAGGTTCGACGACGGCGTCGGGCCGGACCGCTGGCTCGCCGATGCCACCGCCAACGGCGCCGGCATCGAGCTCGAGACGATGCTCACCCGTGCCGCCGTGCTGAGCGCACGACCGCTGCCCGCCGAGGCCATGATCGGGTTGAACGTGTCGGGCGGCTTCGCTCGCGCCGGATCGGCGCTGCGAAGCATCGTCGAGGCGACCCCGCGCTCGCTCGTGCTCGAGATCGCCCGCGAGGTCGTCACCGACCCCGCGATCGGCCGCGTCCTTGCCGAGCTGCCGCGACGGGCGATCCTCGGCCTCACCGGCGCGAGCCCGAGCTACGACAGCCTCGCGCTCGTGCGCGAGCTTCGGCCGGGGATGGTCAAGCTCGAGCGCGACTGGGTGCGCCATGTCGACCTCGACGGAGCGCGCCAGGAGCTGATCCGGGCGCTCGTCTCGACGACGGAGGCCTACGGCTGCATGCTCGTCGCCGAGGGCGTCGAGACGAGAGCCGAGCTCGACACGCTGCGCGAGCTCGGCGTCGGCTTCGGTCAGGGCTACCTGCTCGGGCGGCCGAAGCAGCTCGCCGACGCCTGAGCCGGCAGGTCCTGCCGAGCGCCGGCCGGCAGCGCGCCAGGCCGGCCGCGAGCCGATGAGCCGGGCGCGGCGCCGGCTCAGCGCCAGAACGGGGGCGAGGCGTCCTCGCCGAGGTAGCCGTGCTCGTTGAAGCCGGCGAGGTGCGGGGTCGCGCCGCTGCTCGAGAGCCGGGTGAGCGAGGCGACAGCGAGGTCCATCTGCCAGACGGTGTTCGGGTCAAGGCCGAGGGCCCAGCACACGGCAAGCTTGATCGGGAGCACATGGCTCACGACCACGACGTCGCCGGTGCCGGCCGCGCCCCCTGTTAGCTCGGCGCACGCCGCGGCCACCCGAGCCGCCGCCTCGGCGAGCGACTCGCCGCCGGCGACGCGCCTGGTCGGGTCGTGACGCCAGGCCTCCCCGAGCGGCGTGACAGGGTCGTCGATGCTGGTTCCGTCGAGCTCGCCGTAGTCGAGCTCGACGAGACGCTCGTCGACGCCCACCTCGTACCTCGCCCCCGAGCGCTGCCCGAGAGCGGCGG
>DAHUZG010000136.1 GCA_027306715.1 Acidimicrobiaceae bacterium | reverse complement strand
CGAAGGCGTCGTTGTGGAGCAGGAAGGCGTGCAGCAGGTAGCACTCGCTCCACGCCCGTCCCCACTCGACCCAGTGCCTCAGGTACTCAAAGGGCCAGAAGATGTCGTGGACGTGGACGTAGACACCTTCGGCGAGCACCGGCAGCACGGAGGTGTAGAGGAAATGGGCGTCGCTACCGGTCTTCACGACGTGGGAGCAGTCGATGAACAGGACGTCGCCGGCCTCGAGGGCGGCGAACCGCTCGAGCGGTACCGTCTGCACCGGTTGTGCAAGCAGCTCGACGGGGTCGCCCGGGCGGATGGCGTTCGACAACAGGTCCGGGTAGGGCTCGATCGCCGTGATCGCGAGCCGCCCCTGCAAGAAGGCGTCGCTGGCGTCGAGGGCGAGGGCGGTCGTGTATCCGCTGCCGACCTCGAGATAGCGCCTCGGGCGGAGGTGGCGCAGCAGTGCCAGCAGCATCGAGGCGTCCCCGATGCCGTAGTTCGGGTTGTCGACGCCGTAGCGGCTCGTCACCCCCGGAACTCGGCGGAAGGGCGTCTCGCGGGCGAGCGCGGCGAGCTCTCGGAACAGCGCCACCTGCTCGTCGACGCGAAGCTCCACGCCGGGAAGCGGGCGGCGCCGATCGAAGATCACCTCGGCGCGGCGTTCGATCTCAACAAGGTCGGGAACCGGCGAGTAGAAGTGTCCGGGCGGGGCCTCGGTGAGGAAGGGGGCAACCGATGCCGGCGCCGCGATCGTGCGCCCACCCGGCCCCGGGTCGGCCGGCCGGCCGGCGGCGGGGGCATCCGGCGCTGCGGTGCCGGCCGCAAGGGCTTCGTTCAGCGCGGCGAGCTCGCAGCGGGCGGCGGTGAGGTCCCGCTGCAGCGCGGCCACCTCGTCGCTGCGCCGCACCCGCCGGAGGGCGGCGTCGATCGCCTGGAAGCGGCCGAGGGCCACACGCAGGCGCCGGCGGAGCGCCGCCGCTGCCACGGGCCGCCGCGGCGTCCTCACTGGACGTAACCCGGATCGAAGGGCGACTCGGTTCCAGACAGGCGAAGGCCCGAGCACGACAGCACGCTGTAGGCGGTGGGAAGGTGCTTGCCGGGCACGACCACGGACAGCTGCGCCGAGTCGTCGCCGCCTCGCAGGCGAAGCGGCAAGAGGACGGTGCCGTTGTGGTAACGCAGGCGGTAGGTGCCGGAGGAGTCGGTGACGACGAGGTAGATCGGCGAGCTCCCCGCCGCGTCGTACTGGGGTCCCGGTCCGACGCTCATCGTCACGTCGTAGGTTCCGGCGTGAGGCGCCACGATGTTCAGCGAGGCGGGATTGCCGGAGATGTTCATGTAGATCACGTTGCCGATCCCAAAGCTGTCCCAGATCGACTGCGACGTCAGCCCGGCGTTCGTCGTGATGCTCTCGAGCACCGGGTGGCCGAGCACCTTTGTGATCAGCTCGCCGAGGCCCGCCGTCGAGCTGACGAGCTTCTTGTAGAGGGCCGGCTGGGTGAAGGTGATCTGGTCGTAGTAGCCGGGGATCGACACGGCGATGCCGGCGA
>DAHUZG010000135.1 GCA_027306715.1 Acidimicrobiaceae bacterium | reverse complement strand
GGGCGCGGCGCCCGGGATGGGCCGGGGCGGGGCGCCCGGGATGGGCCGGGGCAGGGCGCCGGGGCGCCGGCGGGCGCCGGACTCCGGTAGCCGGGGGCTGCCGCCTCCTCGGAGCAGACCCCCCTGAAAGCCCCTGGCCGGCCGCCGCCGTCCCCCGTCGCGCCACGCCGGGTCGACTGCTGCTCACCGCCGCCGAGCTGCGCCGGCGCGCCGGTCGGGTCGCAGGAAGCTCGCCCGCAGCCTGCAGCGCGCCGTCGCGACCGATGCGCCAGAGAACCCCGACGCCACAGAGGGCCACGACGAGCGACGAGCCGCCGAAGGAGACGAAAGGAAGCGGGATGCCGGTCTCCGGCATCACGCCGATGACGCCGCCGATGTTGATCAAGGCCTGCCCGGCGATCCAGCAGGTGACGCCGGTGGCGAGCAGCATCGAGAAACGGTCCGGAGCGCGGCCGGCGATGCGCAGCCCGAGCCAGCAGAAGGCGGCGAAGGCCGCGATCAGCGCCGAGGCCCCGACAAGGCCGAGGTCGCTGCCGACGATCGGGAAGATGAAGTCGGTCTGGGCGTTCGGCAGCAGGCCCCAGGGCGCTCCCGAGCCGCTGACTCCGGCGCCGGCGATATGTCCCGAGCCGAGGGCGAGCAGGCCCTGCACGAGCTGGTACCCGCTTGTCGAGGCGTGGGCGAAGGGGTTGACGAACGAGAGCAGCCGGGCGCGTCGGTAGGGGGCGGCGAGGGCTCCGACCGCCCCGCCGAGGAGCGCCACCGCGACCGCCCCGGCGAGCAGCCGGCGACGCAGGCCTGCCGCCCAGCACATCGCCAGCACCGTGCAGGTGACGAGGAGGGCCGTGCCGAGGTCCGGTTGCTTGAGGATGAGCAGCACCGCCGAGCCGACGACGATGGCGAGCGGGCGCAGCACGGCGCGCAGCTGATCCTCGGCATCGGCGCGGCGGGCGAGGAGGTCGGCGGCGAACACGACGAAGGCGAGCTTGGCCAGCTCCGACGGCTGGATCGTGAGTGGTCCGGCGCCGATCCAGCGGCTCGATCCGCCGGCGCTGCTGCCGATCTTCGGGGCGAGCACGGCGACGAGCAGGCCGAACGAGACGGCGACGAGCAAACCGGCGCGGCGCTGCCAGGTCGTGGTCGGGAGCTTCGCCGAGATCGCCGCCACGACGCCGCCGATCGCCAGCCACATCAGCTGCCGCTCGAACATCGAGAACACCGACCCGTAGTCGCTGATCGAGGCGATCGGCGAGGCGGTGAGCACCATTGCCACGCCGAAGGCACAGAGGGCGGCGACGAGGTCACGAAGCGCCGCCACGTCGCGCCGTGCGCGCCGCGCTAACTCTGTTGACGGGACCGGCGACAGCGCCGCCGCCGCGGCGCCGGGCCGGCGAGCCGGCACGAGGCGGCGTGACGAGCGCACGAGTCGCAGCGCAGCGGGGCTCGAGCTCACCGGACGCCGCCTCCCTGCGCCAGCTCTCGCACTGCCCGTGCAAAGTCGTCGCCCCGCTCGGCGTAGTCCCGATACCAGTCGAACGACGCGCAGCCGGGCGAGAGCAGCACGGCATCGCCATCGCCGGCGAGCGCCGTGGCGACCGCCACCGCCTCGTCCATCGTGCCGGCACGCCTTACCGGCCAGCGGCCATCGAAAGCCTTCTCGATCTCGGGCGCCGCCTCGCCGATCGCCACGACGGCGCGTACCGGCCCCCCACCGCCGTCGAGCCCGCGGGCGATCTCTTCGAGGTCGAGGCCTTTGTTCCGGCCGCCTGCGATGAGCACGCAGGCGCCGATCCCGGCCAGCGCGGCTCTGACCGCTCCGGGCGTGGTCGCCTTGGAGTCGTCGTAGTAGCGCAGCCCCCCGAGCTCGCCCACGAGCTGCACCCGGTGCGGCAGCTGCTCGAAACTGCGCAGCGCCCGCCGGCAGGCCTCGCGGCCGATCCCCGCCGCCTCCGCTGCCGCCGTCGCCGCGAGGGCGTTCACGAGGTCGTGCGGCATCCGGCGCCCGAGCTCGCGGGCGGCGAGGATCAGCTCGCCGGCGGGATCGAGGAGCTCGCCGGCGACGAGCCGGTAGCCCCGCTCGTCGCCGCCGAAGACGACGAGCCGGCCGCGGCCGAGACGCGCCGCGCCGAGAGTCACCGCGTCGCTGGCGTTCGCCACGGCCACGTCGCCGGCTTGCTGGTTGGCGAAGATGCGCGCCTTGGCGAGGCGGTAGTCCTCGAGGTCGCCGTGCCAGTTGAGGTGGTCGGGCGAGAAGTTCAAGTAGACGGCGACATGGGGGGCGAAGCTCGTCGTGCCGGCGAGCTGGAACGACGAGACCTCGACAACGAGCAGGTCGAGATCCTCGCGCTGCGCCGCCTCGACGAGTGGCGTGCCGATGTTCCCGGCGGCAGCGACGGCGAGGCCGGCCTCAGCAGCCATGGACGCCACCAGGCTCGTCACCGTCGTCTTGCCGTTGCTGCCGGTGACCGCCAGCATCGGCACCGAGCTGACGCGCCAGCCGAGCTCGACCTCGGAGATCACCACCGCCGCAGCGCAAGCAGGGTGGTTCGGAGAGACCCCCGGGCTCGGCACGACGATCTCATGCGCTGCGGCGAGGGCGCCCGCCACGGCCGCCGGGAGCGGACCGACGAGGCTCACCCCCATCTCGGCTGCCGCTCGACGAGCGTCCGCGTCGGGGGCATCGTCGAGCACGGTCACCTCGACGCCGTGAGCAGCAAGGGCTGCCGCCACGGCCCGCCCGCTGCGGGCGAAGCCGACGACGGGCACGGGGCCCGCCGGCCATCCTCCCCGGCGGGAGGCCGAGCGTTCGATCACGGCGCTCACTTCCGAACGCTCAGGTAGTCGGCGTAGAAGATTCCGAGCCCGAGGCCGGTGCACAGTGCCGAGATGATCCAGAACCGGATGATCACCGTCGTCTCCGGCCACCCCGAGAGCTCGAAGTGGTGGTGAAGCGGAGCCAGTCGGAAGACGCGGGTGTGGAAGCCACGGAAGGCGATCACCTGGATCACCACCGACAACGTGATCAGCAGGAACAGTCCGCCGATGATCGGCAGCAGCAAGGCGACGTTCATCTCGAGTGCCAGACAGGCGAGCCCCGTGCCGATGGCGAGCGAGCCGGTGTCGCCCATGAAGATGCGCGCCGGTGCCGCGTTCCACCAGAGGAAGCCGACGCAGGAGCCGGCGAGCGAGACGGAGACGAGGGCAAGGTCGATCGCCCGCGCCGGTGGGACCCGGTAGAGGGAGAACTGCCGGTCGAGCCAATAGCCGATCAGCGCCAGGCCGGTGAAGGCGATCCCCGACGAGCCGGCGGCGAGCCCGTCGAGGCCGTCGGTGAGGTTCACCGCGTTGGCCTCGGAGACGATGATGAACGTTGCCCAGATCACCCACGGCGCAGCCCCGAGGGCGATTCCGGGGACGTCGAAGCGGGTGAACGTGATCGCTGTCGTGAGGTGCGCCCAGTAGCGCACGCCGAGCGCGAACAGGACCCCGACGGCAACCTGAAGACCGAGCTTGGCGCCCTTCTTGAGCCCGAGGCTGCGGCGGCGGCTGACCTTGATCCAGTCGTCGGCGAGGCCGATCCCGCCGGCGAGAGTCGTCGACCCCACCACGAGCCAGCCGGCGCGCGTGAACGGCGTCCCCGTCAGGTGGGAGAGTACGTAGCCGGACAGCATCGAGATGATCATCGTGATGCCGCCCATGGTCGGGGTCCCCGCCTTGATCAGGTGGCGCTCGGGGCCGTCCTCGCGGATCTGCTGGCCGATCTGGCGGCTCGTGAGGGCGCGCAGCAGGATCGGCGTGCCGAAGGCCGAGACCAGGATGGCGATGCCACCGGCGGTGAAGATCGAGATCATGGGCGCCGCGCTTTAGCGCCGGCGGCGGCGCTTCGCACCCCGAGGCCGAGGCGCGCCAGCTCCTGGCGGACGACCTCGCGGTCGTCGAAGGGCTCGACTCCGGCCGCGGTCTGCTGCGTCGCCTCATGACCCTTTCCGGCGACGACGACGACATCGCCGGAACGGGCGCGGCGCAGGGCGAGCCCGATGGCGCTGCGGCGGTCGGGCTCCACCTCGCAGTCGCTGCCCGCGACGACGCCGGCCGAGACCTGCTCGATGATCGCCAGCGGCTCCTCGCTGCGCGGGTTGTCCGACGTCACGACGACGACATCGGCGAGCTCGCTGGCGACCCGTCCCATCGCCGGCCGCTTTCCCCGGTCACGGTCGCCGCCGCAGCCGAAGACGACGATCACCCGGGCGTCGCCGCCGCGGGCGCCCCCCCGCGCCGCGGCGAGCACCTGCGCCAGGCCGGCGGGCGTGTGGGCGTAGTCGACGAGGACCGTCAGGCCACCTGCCGCCGGCACCGGCTCGAGCCTGCCCGGTACTCTCGGGGCAGCGGCGAGCGCCTCGACGATCGTGTCGTCGCCGATGCCGAGCAGCCGGGCGGCATGCGCCGCGGCGAGCGCGTTCTCGACGTTGAAGCTGCCGCCGAGGCTGATCTCGGCCCGCCGGCCGAACAGGGTGAAGCTCGAGCGCTCCAGCCCGACCTCGAGCGGCCCGGCGTCGGCGATCGAGAAGGCGACCGTCGGCACTGCAGCCCGCTCGACGAGCCTCTGGCCGAACTCGTCAGAGGCGTTGACGGCCGCCGCCCTGCAGCGCTCGGGCGTGAACAGCTCCGCCTTGGCGGCGAAATAGGCCTCCATCGTCTTGTGGTAATCGAGGTGGTCCTGTGTGAGGTTGGTGAACACCGCGACGTCAAAGCAGATCCCGTCCACCCGTCGCTGGGAGAGCGCATGCGAGGTGACCTCGAGCGCCGTCGCCCGGCAGCCGGCGTCGCGCTGAGCGGCAAGCGACCGCTGCAGCTCCGGGGCCTCGGGCGTCGTCCGCACCCCGTCGAGCGTCCCGATCACGCCGGCACGCCAGCCGTGGCGCTCGAAGATCGTGCGCAGAAGGAAGGTGACCGTCGTCTTGCCGTTGGTGCCGGTGACCCCGACGGTGCGCATCGCGCTCGCCGGATCCCGCCAGACGGCGCAGGCGGCCTCGGCCATCGCCGGGCGCGCCATCCCCGGCCCGACGACGAGCTGCGCTCCACCCACACCGCTCAACGAGTGCTCGCAGATGAACGCCACCGCACCGCGTTCGGCCGCTACCGGGGCATAGACGTGACCGTCCACGCGCTCACCCGGAAGGCAGCAGAACAGGTAGCCGGGTCGAACCTCCTCGTGGTGGTGGGTGATCCCGCTCACCACGACCGTCCGGGCAGAGCCGAGCACGGCGAGAGGGCGCACGCGCCGGATGACCTCGTCGAGGCCGAGCGCCGGGGGTGAGAGCGCCTCCCCGGCCGTGCTCGCCGCGCCGTCGCTCACTGTGCCGTCGAGCATCCCGGGCCGGCGACCTGAGGGATGACTGGACCGGGCGGTGGCGGGATGTCGTAGTGCGCGAGGGCGTAGGCCATCACCTTGGAGAACACCGGCGCGGCCACGGACCCACCGTAGATCGGCTGGGGATCGTTGAGGGTGACGATGGCCGCCAGCTGTGGGCGCTGGGCTGGCACGAAACCGACGAAGGTGGCGTTGAAGTCGTTCGGCACGTAGCCGAGGCCGTTGCTCTTGGGCATCTGCGCCGTCCCGGTCTTGCCGGCGACGTCGTAACCGGGCACCGATGCGCACGGCGCCGTGCCGCTCTCGACGACGCCTTCGAACATCGGCACGAGCTCACTGACGGTGCTGGCGTCAAGGAGGCGCCGCCCCTTCGGTGTCGGGACCGCCCGCTGCACGCCGTTGGCACCGACGGTCTCGTCGAGCAGGTGTGGGGTGACGGCGACCCCGCCGTTGGCGACTGCGGCGTAGGCGTCGAGGATCTGCAGCGGCGTGACCGCCTCGCCCGTGCCGATCGCCAAGCTCGGCAAGGAAGAAGCTGACCAGGTCGAGCTCGGCGGCACCAGCCCGGATGACTCTCCCGGCCAGGCGAGACCTGTCGGCTTGCCGAACCCGAGGTCCCCCAGCGCCCCGGACAGTCGCGTCGGGCCGAGGCGCTCGGCGACCTCGCTCGTGCCGACGTTCGAGGACTGGGCGAGGATCTGGGCGACGCTCAGACGTTCTGTCGGGTGGAATTCGGCGTCGGCGAAGCTGTAGCCGCCGAAGTCGATCGAGTACGGCACCGTGAGCACCGTCGAGGGCGTCACCACCCCGTCTTGGATGGCGAACGACACCGTCGCCAGCTTCATCACCGAGCCGGGCTCGTAGACGCTCGTCACGGCCAGGTTCTGTGTCGCCGGCACGATCACGCCCTTGACAGCGCGGACGAGGTCGACCATCGCCAGGATGGCGCCGGTGTGCACGGCCATCACGACGGCTACTCCGCTCTTGGCGCCGGTCGCCCGCATCTCGGCGGCGACGTCTCGGGTGACCTCCACCTGCAGCGGCTCGTCCAGGGAGAGCACGAGGCCGTCGCCCTCGCGGGCCGGCGTGAGCCGGGCGGGCCGGCCGGGAAGCGCTAGCCCGGAGGGGCTCTCGGCGATCACCTCGCTCCCGTCGCGGCCGGTGAGGAGCCGATTGAAGGCGAGCTCCGCGCCGGCGTCGCCGGCGACGGTCCCGGCGGGGGCATAGACACCGCCGAGAACTGGCTGGAAGATGTCGCCGCCAGGTTGCAGACGGGCATCGTCGGCGGAGAACGAGAGACCCGGCACGCCGAGGCGGGCCAGCTCCTGCTCCTCGTTCGGGCTCACCTGACGGGCGAGCACGACGTAGCCGTCGCGCTGGTGGAGCTCGGCCGCGAGTCGGGCCTCAGGCAGGTGCATCACCGGCGCCAGCGCCTGTGCCGTCGCCGCGGCATCAGAGACGAGGAAGTCGTCGGCGATGACGTCGACCCGAGGGACAGAGACCGACAAGACGTTGCCGTAGCGGTCATAGATCGTGCCGCGGGTCGCCGGCAGGGATACCGTCGCCAGCTGCTCGCTTCGCGAGTAGGCGCTGTAGCGGGCTCCGTCGACCACCTGGACGATGACGAGACGGATCACGAAGACGACCGCCAAGAGCGCCACGACGACGGCGAGCGAGCTGAGCCGGCGCCCTCCTCCGGTCGTGCGGGAGGGACCGGGCCCGGCTGGGCGCGTCACCGTCGCCGGGTACGGGAGCGGGTGGACCGGCCCAGTGCGGGGCGACGGGCGACGGGTCCCCCCCGGGGCGCGGCGGGGGCCGTCGCCAGGACCGGAGCCGCAGGCGGCTGTACTGCGGAGAGATAGGTGAGCGAATGCGGCACGACCATCCCGAGACGGTGCTCGGCGACGTCGAGCAGGCGCCCCGGCGAGCCCAGCTCGGCGTGGGCGAGCTGTAGGTTCTGGTTGGCGGCCACCTCGGCGCTGAGCTGCTGGCCGAGGTTGTCGAGGCGCACCTGTTGGGAGTCGACGAGCGCCTGCACGCCCGCCACGGCAAGAAGCCCGGCGGTGAGCACGGCGGCCGAGAGCAGCGCCAGCGCCCGAGCCTGGCGGCGGCGGCGGCGCTCGGCGAGCTGAGGCCTGCCGAGCACTCGCAGCTCGGTCGGCGGCTGGGAGCTCGCTGGTGCGGGATGCTGGCGGGCCGGCCGCCCCGGCTGGGCCAGGTGGCTCGCCGGACGGGCGCTCATCGACGGCGCCCGGGGGACGTCCGCTCCTGCGGCGCCCGGCGGGCGCCGCCCGATCCCGGCGCCTCCCCGGCGCCGCCCG
>DAHUZG010000130.1 GCA_027306715.1 Acidimicrobiaceae bacterium | reverse complement strand
GCGCCGGCGCGCCGGCGAGCTGTTCGGGGACCTCGAGCGCGACGAGGCGAGGATCGCCGAGCTGCAGGCCCGGCTTGCCGGAGGGGCTGCCGGGCGATGAGGCGATGAGCTCTCGGGTCGAGTTCGACAGCGAGCCGGCGCCGCTCGTCTCGGTGATCATCCTCGCCTGGCGGAGCGCCCCCTACCTGCTCGAGTGCCTGCGGGCCCTCGAGCGGAGCGTGTCGCGGGTCACCTACGAGGTGCTGCTCGTGCTTAGCCAGCCGTCGCCCGCGCTCGCGAGGGCCGTCCAGGACCAGGTGCGCGGGGCGAGGCTGCTGACGACGACGGCCAACTTCGGCTTCGGGGGCGGCGTCAACCTCGCTGCCGAGCAGGCCCGGGGCGAGTTCCTTGCGCTGCTCAACGACGACACCGAGGTGGAGCGTGGCTGGCTGGAGCGGCTCGTCGAGACCGCCGAGCGCCGCCCCGACGCCGGTGCGGTCGGGAGCACCATGCTGTTCCCCGACGGGACGATCCAGGAGGCCGGGTCGGTCCTCTGGGCGGACGGCTCGACCCTCACCGTCGGGCGGGGGCTTCCCGGCGACTCCCGCCGCTACGACTTCGAGCGGACCGTGGACTTCGCCTCGGGCGGAGCGCTGCTCGTGCGCCGTGAGCTGTGGGAGCAGCTCGGCGGGATGGCGCCGGACTACTACCCGGCCTACTACGAGGACACCGACCTCTGCCTACGGATCTCCGAGGCCGGATATCGCGTCTGGTACCAGCCGCGGGCCCGTGTCATGCACCACGAGTCGAAGAGCACCAACGAGCTCTACCGCGGCTATCTCTTCGAGCGGAACAAAGAGATCCTGCGCGCCAAGTTCAAGAACGTCCTCGAAGCGCGCGTGACGGCGGCACCCTGGGATCCTGCAGCGATCGAGGAGGCGGTCTGGCAGGCGATGGGGTCGCCCGAGCGCGTGCTGCTCGTCGACGACCAGCTGCCGGTGCCGGCTCGCGGCTCGGGCATGCCCCGGATGGCCGAGGCGCTCGCCGCCCTCCAGGGGTCCGGGCGCTATCACGTCTCGGCCTGGACGTCCCTCGTCGACGGCAGCGTCGACAACGACCTGATGTGCCGCCTCGGAGTCGAGGTGATCGACGGCCCGCTCGATGCTCACCTCGCCGCCCAGCGCGTCCCCTACGCGGCGGCGGTCTTCTCGCGACCGCACAACTTCGAGCGCCGCGCCCACCTCGTCGCCTCGGCGATGCCCGGGACGGCTCTCGTCTACGACGCCGAAGCGCTCTTTCACCGAAGGATCGAACGGGAGGCCGACCTCCACGGCGACAGCGAGCACGGCCGGATGCTGCGCGGCGTCGCCGCCGAGATGAGACAGATTGAGGCCGAGATCGCCCGGCAGGCCGACGCCGTCGTCGCCATCTCGGAGGAGGAAGCCTCGATGCTGCGCGAGACCGCTCGGAACCCGGTTCACGTCCACGGGCCGCTGCTCGAGGGGATCCGGCCCACCCCGTCCTCTTTCGCCGAGCGCCGGGACATCGCCTTTGTCGCCGGCTGGGCCGCCGGCCCGGGCTCGCCGAACGCCGACGGGCTGGTGTGGTTCGCCCGCGACGTCCTGCCGCGGGTGCGCGGGCGCGTCCCGGGCGCGCGGTTGCTCGTCACCGGGTCCGGGCCGCCGCAGCAGCTGCTGCGCCTCGCCGGCCCCTCGCTCGTCTTTCTCGGCTCGGTAGACGACCTTGCCGAGCTCTACGACGAGGTGCGCGTGGTGATCGTGCCGATGCGCTTTGGCGCCGGCGTCAAGAACAAGACCGTCGAGGCGCTGCAGTTCGGGGTCCCAACCGTCTCGACGACCGTCGGCGCCGAAGGGCTCTCTTTGGACGACCCGGACGCCCTGCTCGTCG
>DAHUZG010000124.1 GCA_027306715.1 Acidimicrobiaceae bacterium | reverse complement strand
CAAGCGCGTCTTTCTGCTCGACGCCGACTGCCCCGGTCGTGTACTTCGCTCGGGTCGCAACCCGCCTGCGGTCGCGTTGTCGGAGCCCATCGATGTGGAGTGGCTGAGCGGATGCGCGATGTCGTTCCGCAGGAGCGTATTCGAGCACCTTGCTTTCAACGAGCGCTTCGAGGGGTACGGGCTCGGTGAGGACGTGGAGTTCACCTATAGGTTGCGCCAGCGCGGCAGGCTGGTCGTGACCCCTTCGGCCCGCATTGAGCATCTACAGTCCGAGCGGAACCGGCTCACCCTTCCCCGCTACACCCACGACGAGCTCCTCAACCGCTCGGTGCGGGTGCGGGCGCGGACCGGACGGCTCCGTATGCGCTGGTACTGGTGGTCAGTCTTCGGGCAGTTCAGCGGCCTGGCCGTGATCTCACTGCTGCGCCCAGGGGGTGTCGAAGGCGAGCG
Source organism: Acidimicrobiaceae bacterium (assembly GCA_027306715.1). Taxonomy (GTDB): domain Bacteria; phylum Actinomycetota; class Acidimicrobiia; order Acidimicrobiales; family Bog-793; genus DAHUZG01. The sequence continues at coordinate 24,646 of DAHUZG010000124.1, read as the reverse complement.
CCTGCGGAGCGGGCTAAGCGCAGTCCGCGTCATTCTCGGCCTCAAGTCCTCATCTCGCGAGGCGAGTGGGTGATGCCCGAGGCGGCTCATTAGCGCAGCAGAGGTCGAGACCTGATCGGCCCCCTCGTTAAAGTCGCATGCCCGGTCCGGCACGGTACGCCGTGTAACCTCGAGCCACGCTGCCCGGCCAGGGTTCCCGGCCGGCGGACTCAGGGGCGACGACCATGTCAGAGCGGGACTACGTGACGCTCGAGCGGCGCGACGGCGTGGCCGTCGTGCGCCTCGATCGACCGAAGGTGAACGCGCTGTCGGTGAAGCTGCTGCGCGAGCTCGAGGTGGTCCTGCAGCAGCTGGCGGCGGACCCGCCGGGGGCGGTCGTGGTGTGGGGCGGCGACAAGGTCTTTGCCGCCGGCGCCGACATCCACGAGCTCGACAGCGACGTCGGGAGGGTCGAGGCGCCCGGAGCCTTCCGCTCGACCCTCGACGCCCTCGCTGGCCTGCAGCGCCTCACGATCGCAGCAGTCAACGGCGTCGCCCTCGGCGGTGGCTGCGAGCTCGCGCTCGCTTGCGACCTGCGAATCGCGGCGAGCGACGCCCGGTTCGGCCAGCCCGAGATCTTGCTGGGGATCATCCCCGGCGGCGGAGCCACCCAGCGCCTTGCCCGCGCCGTCGGCGCGGCGCGAGCCAAGGAGCTGATCCTCACCGGTCGCCAGATCGGAGCCGGGGAGGCGCTCGAGATCGGGCTCGTGCAGCGGGTCGTCGAACCGGCGGCGGTGCTCGACACTGCCCTCGAGCTTGCCGGGCGGATCGCCGCCGGGCCGCTTCTTGCTCAGTCCTTCGCCAAGCGGGCGATCGACGAGGGGCTCGACGGGCCGATCAGCGCCGGGCTCGATCTCGAGCAGCAGCTCTTCGAGCAGGTTCTCGCGAGCGAAGACGCACGTATCGGCCTGCGCTCGTTCATCGAGAACGGACCGGGCAAGGTCAGCTTCAGCGGCCGCTGAGCGCCCGCGGTCGAGGAGTCAGCGGCGAACCTCAGCGCAAGAGGCGTGACAACCTGCGGTCGGCGAGCACCTTGCCCTTGGTCTGACAGCGCGGGCAGTAGGCCACCTCGTGCGAGTCGAACGAGACCCGCTGCAACCTCTCGCCACAGCGGGGGCACGGCTCTCCGGCACGGTTGTGCACGGCGAAGTGGTCGCCGAGCCGCGCCGCTGACAGCCCGCCGCTGCGGGTTCGCTCGGCCTCGAGGCCGTCGGCGACAGCCGCCCGTACCGCCTCGACGAGGCTCTGTCGCTGTGCGGCGTCGAGCGCCCGCAGGCTCGTGAACGGCGAGAGGCCGGCGCGGTTGAGGGCGTCGTCGGCGTAGCCGCGTCCGACCCCGGCAAGGAAGCGCTGGTCACGAAGCAGCGTGTGCAGCTGGCGGGTGCTGTCCCCCTCGAGCAGCAGTCGCTCGAAGGCCTCGTCCTCGACCTCCGGGCCGAGCTCGGCGAGCGGTCCGTCGTCACCGGCGGCGAGGATCCACAGCCCTGCCTTGCGCTGGGTGCCGTGCTCGCGCACGAGCAGCGCCCGCCCGTCGGCGAACCCGAGCCGGGCCAGCGCGCCGCGCGGGCGGCTTGCCTTCGCCGGCTCCTCGACGTCGAGGCGGCCGGCGTTGCCGAGATGTACGAGCAGGCGAAGCGGCACGCCGCTCGTGCCGGCCGCCGGCTCGAAGTCGAGGACGAGGTACTTCGCCCGCCGCCCCGCCGAGGCCAACAGGCTCCCGGCCAGATCGGCCGGGGAGGGACGGACGGTCTTCAGCGCCGAGAAGCCGAGCACCTCGAGGCGCTCGACGGCGGCGCCGGTGAACCCGGCGCCGATCCGCTCGGAGAGCGCCTGCATCTGCGGCATCTCCGGCATGGCCGGAGATTACCGAGGTCCGCTCGCCGTCTCGGCGGGCATGGCGCCGGTGCCCGGGGTCACCCCTTCGCCTCCCCGGCCGTCCGCGCCGCGGCGATCGCCAGCCAGACCCGCTCGGGGGTGGTCGGCATCTCGATCGCGCTCACCCCGAGGTGTGAGAGGGCGTCGACGACGGCGTTGACGACCGCCGGCGTCGAGGCGATCGCGCCGGCCTCGCCGATCCCCTTCACCCCGAGCGGGTTGGTGGGGCTCGGGGTGACGGTGTGCCCGAGGCGGTAGCGGGGGAGGTCGCTCGCGGCCGGGACGAGGTAGTCGGCGAGCGTCGTCGTGAGCAGGTTGCCGGCCTCGTCGTAGGCGGCCTCCTCGTAGAGAGCCTGGGCGATGCCCTGGGCGATGCCGCCGTGGATCTGGCCCTCGACGATCATCGGGTTGACCCGGTTGCCGCAGTCGTCGACCGCGATGTAGTCGACGATCTCGACCGATCCGGTCTCCTCGTCGACCTCGACGACGGCGACGTGGGTGCCGAAGGGGAAGGTGAAGTTCGGCGGGTCCCAGGTGGCCGAGGCCTCGAGCGTCGGCTCGACGCCGTCGGGGAGGTCGTGGGCGGTGAAGGCCTCGAAGGCGACGGCGCCGATCGTCATCGCGCTGGCGGGCGTGCCGCGCACCGAGAACGAGCCGTGCTCGAAGACGACGTCCTCGGGGGCCGCCTCGAAGCGGTGGGCGGCGATCAGCCGCGCCTTGTCGATCACCCGGTCGGCGGCGAGCACGAGCGCCGTGCCGCCGACCGAGAGCGAGCGCGAGCCGTAGGTGTCCATCCCCATCGGCGCCACCGCGGTGTCGGAGTGCAGCACCTCGACGTCCTCGGGGCTCACCCCGAGGCGGTCGGCGGCGATCATCGACCACGAGGTGACGTGTCCCTGCCCGTGCGGGGCGCTGCCGGTGACGACCTGCACCTTGCCGGTCGGCAGCAGCCGCACGGTGGCCGTCTCCCAGCCCCCGGCGCCGTAGTTGAGCGAGGCGAGCACCCGCGAGGGAGCCAGGCCGCACATCTCGACGTAGGAGGAGAGGCCGATCCCGAGGTGGCGGGTCGAGCCGGAGCGACACCGCTCGGCCTGCTCGGCGCGCCGCTCCTCGTAGCGTGCGAGCCGAAGCGCCTGCTCGAGGGCGGTGTGGTAGTCGCCGCTGTCGAACTGCAGGCCGGCCGGCGAGGCGTAGGGGAACTGCTCGCGGGTGATGAAATTGCGCCGGCGCAGCTCTGCGGGGTCACAGCCGATCTGGCGCGCCAGCGCGTCCATCGCCCGCTCGATGGCGTAGGTCGCTTCCGGGCGCCCCGCGCCGCGGTAGGCGTCGGTCGGGGTCTTGTTCGTGAACACCGACACGCAGCGGAACGAGTACGCCGGCGCGTCGTAGGTGCCGTGGTAGAGGAACGCCCCGAGCAAAGGAACCCCCGGGGTGACGAGCTGGAGGTAGGCGCCCATGTCTGCCAGCAGCTCGGCGCGCACCGCGAGGAGCTTGCCGTCGGCGTCGGCGGCGAGCTCGATCTGCTGGACCTGGCCACGGCCGTGGATCGTCGCCAGCGCCGCCTCGCTGCGCTCCTCGGACCAGCGCACCGGGCGGCGTAGCCGGCGGGCGAGCGCCACGCAGAGCAGCTCCTCGGCGTAGACGTCGAGCTTGGAGCCGAAGCCCCCGCCGACAGCAGGCGCCACGACGCGCAGCTTGGACTCGTCAAAGGCGAGGGTGACCCCGAGCATCGTGCGCAGGATGTGGGGGATCTGGGTCGCCGAGTAGACGGTGAGCTCGCCTCCGAAGGGCTGCGGCACGGCGCAGACGCCGCGCGGCTCCATCGCCGCCGGGATCAGCCGCTGCTGGACATAGCGCTCGGTGACGACATGGGCGGCGCTCGCGAAGGCGCGCTCGACGGCCTCCCGGTCAGGCACGAGCTCCCAGACGTAGGCGGTGTTGGTGCCGAGCGAGCCGTGCACGAGGGCGCGGTCAGAGAGCGCCTGCTCGAGGTCGACGACGGCGGGGAGCTCGTCGTAGGTGACCTCCACAACAGCCGCCGCGTCCTCGGCAACGGCGCGGCTCTCGGCGAGCACCACGGCCACGGCGTCGCCGGCGTAGCAGACCTCCGCGAGCGCCAGCGGGTAGTGCGGCGGGTTCTTCATCTCGGCGGTGACCGGCCAGGCGCACGGCATCGGCGCCGCCCACTCGCCGGCGAGGTCCGTGCCGCTGAAGGCGGCGACCACCCCCGGCAGCTCCCGCGCCGGCTCGAGGTTGAGCGAGGCGATCCGCCCGTGGGCGATCGGGCTCCGGACGAGGGCGAGGTGAAGCGCCCCCGGGACGACGAGGTCGTGGACGAAGCGCGCCTCGCCCGAGAGCAGCGCGGGGTCCTCCCGGCGAAGCATCGGCGTCCCGACGAAGCCGTCGCGCCCGGTCCCCTCGACGGTGGCGGTCATCGCGCGGGCACGCCCCCTGCTGCCGGCGCCAACGGCCCCGTCGCCGGAGCCGGCACGGCCTCGACGACGCTCTGGTGGCCGGTGCAGCGGCAGAGGTTGCCCTCGAGCCCCTCCCGCAGGTAGTTCACGAGAAGGATCCTCGGCTCCACGTCGTCGTGGTGAGCCGAGCCGTTCACGCTGAGCCGGATCTGCACGGGGCCCCTCCTCGGTCGGGGACGCTGCCGGCATCATCGCGCCGCAGGCAAGGGGTCCGCGGCTCGGCCCCGCGAGGCGGCGCCGAGCGGGAGACCCCGACCCGGTTCGGCCCTACCCGATGACGGCGATCAGGTCGCCTGCCTCGACACGCGCCGATGCCGGGACGACGACGCGGCGCACGGTGCCGGCAATCGCCGTCGTCACCTTGGCGTCCATCTTCATCGCCTCGATGGTGGCGACGACGTCGCCCGCGGCGAGCCGGTCGCCGGCGCGCACGGCCGGGGTGACGACCCCGGCGAAGGGGGCGGCGACCTGCCCGGGCTCGTCGGGGTCGGCGCGCTCGCCGCTCGGCTTGGTCGAGGCGACGTGCGGGTCGCGCACCGAGAGCGTGCGGGGGCGCCCGTTCATCCGGCAGTAGACGGTGCGGTAGCCGCGCTCGTCGGGCTCGGAGAGGGCGTCGACGGTGAGGAACAGCGAGACGCCGGGCTCGAGCTCGGCCTCGATCTCCTCGCCGAGGCCCGGCCCGTAGAGGAACGCCGGCGTCGGCAGCACCGCGAGGTTGCCGTAGCTCGCCGCCGCCGCCTCGTGCTCCCGGGCCGGCCCGGGGAAGAGCAGCTCGGAGAGCACCGCCCGGGCTCGCGGACCGGCGAGCGCGGCCGACTGCTGCGGCGTCAGCTCGGCGCTCGGCGGCTCGTCGTGGCGGCCCTCGAGGGCGGCGGTGCGGAACGGCTCCGGCCAGCCGCCGGCTGGCGTGCCGAGCTCGCCGGCGAGGAAGGCGATGACGCTCTCCGGCAGGTTGAACCGGCGCGGGTCGGCCTCGAGCTCGGCGACGCTCACGTCCTGTGAGACGAGCCAGATCGCCAGGTCGCCGACCACCTTCGAGGTCGGGGTGACCTTGACGATGTTGCCGAGCAAGCGGTTGGCCTCGGCGTAGCGGTCCTCGACCTCGTCGTAGCGCTCGCCGAGGCCGAGGGCGATCGCCTGCTGGCGGAGGTTGGAGACCTGGCCGCCGGGCATCTCGTGGCGGTAGACCCGGCCGCTCGGTGCGGCGATCCCGCCTTCGAAGGGCGCATAGGCGCGCCTCACCAGCTCGAAATAGGGCTCGAGGTCGAGGATCGCCTCGAGCGACAGTCCCGTCGCCTGCGGCGTGTGGTCGCTGGCGGCGACGATCGCCGAGAGCGACGGCTGGCTCGTCGTGCCTGCCAGCGGCGCCATCGCCCCGTCGACGGCGTCGACGCCCGCCTCGAGGGCGGCGAGGTAGGTGGCGAGCTGCCCGCCGGCGGTGTCGTGGGTGTGCAGCCGGACCGGCTGGTCGAAGCGCTCTCGCAGCGCCGCCACGATGAGGCGCGCCGCCGGTGGCCTGAGCAGCCCGGCCATGTCCTTGATGCACAGCACGTGGACGCCGGCTTTGACGAGCTCGTCGGCGAGCCGGAGGTAGTAGTCGAGGGTGTAGAGCCGCTCGGCGGGATCGGCGAGATCTCCGGTGTAACAGATCGCCCCCTCGGCGAGCGCCCCGGCCTCGAGCACCGCCTCGATCGCCGGCCGCACCTGGGCGATGTCGTTCAGGGCGTCGAAGATGCGGAAGACGTCCATCCCGGCGGCTGCGGCCTCGGCGACGAACCGCCGGCACACCTCGTCGGGATAGGGGGAGTAGCCGACGGTGTTCCTGCCGCGGAGAAGCATCTGCAGGCAGAGGTTGGGGGCGGCCTCACGCAGCGCCTCGAGCCGCTCCCACGGGTCCTCCTTCAAGAAGCGCAGGGCGACGTCATAGGTCGCTCCGCCCCAGCACTCGAGGCTGAGCAGCTGCGGCAGCAGGGCCGCCAGGTGGGGGGCGGCGCCGAGGATGTCGTAGCTGCGCAGCCGCGTCGCCAGCAGCGACTGGTGGGCGTCGCGGAAGGTGGTGTCGCAGACGGCGAGCGGCTGCTGGGCGCGAAGGGAGCGGGCAAAGCCGGCCGGCCCGAGATCGGCGAGGCGCTGGCGGCTCCCGGCGGGCGGTGCCGGCGCGCCCCCTCCTCCGCCGGTGCCCCCCGTTCCGGCTGCACCGCCGGCGCCCGCCAGCGGCGGCAGCTTCGAGCGGGCGTCGGCGAGCCGGGGCGGCGGCCCGTACGGCCGGGCGACGGTGACCTCGGCGAGGTAGCGCAGCAGCCGCGTTCCGCGGTCGGCGCTCTGGCGGCTCGTCAGCAGCTGCGGGCGGTCGGCGATGAAGTCCGTCGACAGCCGTCCCGCCCGGAAGTCCTCGTCGTCGAGCACCGCCAAGAGGAACGGGATGTTGGTGGCGATGCCTCGGATGCGGAACTCGGCGACGGCGCGTTGCGCCCGGTCGACCGCCTCGGCGAAGGTGCGGCCGCGGCAGGTGAGCTTGGCGAGCAGCGAGTCGAAGTAGGGGAGGACCTCGGTGCCGACGGTCGTCCCCTCGTCGACCCGCACCCCGCTGCCGCCGGGCAGGCGGTAGGTGGCGATGACGCCGGTATCGGGGCGGAAGTCGTGGGAGGGATCCTCGGCGGTCACCCGGCACTGAAGCGCCGCCCCGCTCACCGCGATGTGCGCCTGGTCGAGCCCGAGGTCGGCGAGGCTCTCGCCGCCGGCGATGCGGATCTGTGCCTGGACGAGGTCGACCCCGGTCACCTCCTCGGTGACGGTGTGCTCGACCTGGATGCGGGGGTTCATCTCGATGAAGACGTGGCGCGCCCCGGCGGCTCCGCCGTCGGTGACGAGGAACTCGACGGTCCCGGCGCCGGCGTAGCCGATCGAGTCGGCGAAGCGGACGGCGTCGGCGCAGATCTTCTGGCGGACCGCGGCGTCGAGGTTCGGGGCCGGGGCGATCTCGACCACCTTCTGGTGGCGGCGCTGCACCGAGCAGTCCCGCTCGAACAGGTGGACGGTGCTGCCGGCTGTGTCGGCGAGCACCTGCACCTCGATGTGGCGGGGAGAGATGACCGCCTCCTCCAAGAAGACGGTGTCGTCGCCGAAGGCCGAGGCCGCCTCGCGGCGGGCGGCGGCGATCGCCTCGCCCAGGGCGGCGGGCTCGTCCACCCGCCGCAGCCCCCGCCCGCCCCCGCCTGCCGCCGCCTTGACGAACAGCGGGAAGCCGACCTCGCCGGCGCGCTCGATCAGTGCCTCGTCGCTCGGCTGCGGCGGGACGTCGCGCAGCACCGGCAGGCCGGCCTCAGCTGCTGAGCGTACGGCGGCGACCTTGTTGCCGGCCAGCCTCAGCACCGTCGCCGGCGGCCCGACGAAGGTGATGCCCGCCTCGGCGCAGGCCTCGGCGAGGTTCGGGTTCTCCGAGAGGAAGCCGTAGCCGGGATAGACGGCGTCGGCGCCGACCCGGCGGGCCGTGGCGACGATCTCGTCGACGTCGAGGTAGGCGCGCACCGGGTGGCCCGGCGCGCCGATCTCGTAGCTCTCGTCGGCCTTCTGGCGATGAAGCGAGTGGCGGTCCTCGTAGGGGTAGACGGCGACCGACCGGATGCCGAGCTCGTGGGCTGCTCGGAAGGCGCGGATCGCGATCTCTCCGCGGTTGGCTACGAGCAGCTTGCCGATTGCCATCCCGGGCCACAACGTACTCGCGGCGGCACAGCGGCGACACAGCCGGTCGGGCGATGACCCGCCGAGCGGCTAGCTTCCTTCCTCACCGCGCCTGCGGCGCCGCGAGGAAGGAAGCCCGGTGGACATCGCCGTGTGCGTGAAGCAGATCCCGAGCCCGGACACCCCGGGCCGGCTCGACGCGGCGACCGGGCGGCTCGACCGCAGCGGCGGCCTCGTGCTCGACGACTCCGACAGCTACAGCGTCGAGATGGCGCTGCGGCTCGCGGAGCAGTCCGGCGGCGGCGAGGTGACGCTCGTCTCGATGGTGCCCGACGGCGAGGTGGCAGGGCTGCGCACGGCGCTGGCGATGGGGGCGGCCAGGGCGGTCGTCGTCTCTGACCCGGCTCTTGCCGGATCGGACGCGCTCTCGACGGCCAAGGTGCTCGCCGCCGCGCTGAGGAGGATCGGCGCCCCGCTCGTGCTCACCGCCACCGAGTCCACCGACGGCTACACCGGCACCGTGCCGGTCCAGGTCGCCGAGCTGCTCGGGCAGCCTTCTGTGAGCTTCGCCCGCCGCATCGAGCTCGACGGCGGGCAGCTGCGCGTCGAGCGCCAGACCGAGTCCGGCTACGACGAGGTGAGCTGCCCGCTGCCGGCGGTCGTCTCGGTCACGGCCGGGGTCGTCGAGGTGCGCTACCCGTCGTTCAAGGGGATCATGGGAGCCCGCTCCAAGCCGGTCGAGCAGCTCGACCTCGCCGCCCTCGGCCTCGACCCGGCGGCCATCGGCTCTGCGGGGGCGCGCCAGCAGGTGGTCGCCGTCGAGCGCGCCGAGGCGCGAAGCGCCGGCGAGGTGATCACCGACGACGGCTCGGGCTACGAGCGGGTGATCGCCGTCCTCGACGACTGGAAGGTGATCTGATGGCGCTCTCGACGGTGTGGGTGCTCGCCGAGCAGCGCGGCGGGAAGCCCTCCCCGGCGCTCGGCGAGCTGCTCACCGCGGCGCGCGCCCGTGCCGACGCTGTCGACGCCGTCACCTGGGGCGCCGGGGCGGCGGCGCTCGCCGCGCTCGCCGGCGCCCACGGGGCGCGCCGGCTGCTCGACCTCGGCGACCTCGGTGACTCGCTCCCGGGCCCGTGTGTCGCCGCCGCCCTGGCGGCCGAGATTGGAGCCGGGCGGGGACCCGAGGCGCTCTTCGTCGCCACCTCGTACGACGGGCGCGACGTCGCCGCCCGCCTCTCGGCGCGCCTCGACCGACCGGTTCTCACCAACGTCGTCGGCCTCTCGAGCGACGCCGACGGCTCGCTTGTCAGCGAGCACGTCGTCTTCGGCGGCAGCGAGGTCGTGCGCGCCCGCTTCACCGGGGAGGGGCCGGGGATCTACCTCATCCGCCCGAAGTCCTTCGTCGCCGAGCCGGTCGGCGGCGCTGCGGCCGAGCTGGTCGGCCTCGCGTTGCCTGACGCCGGTGCCAGAGACGCCGCCAGGATCGTCGAGCGCCACGCCGAGGAGCGCAGCGGGCCGAGCCTCGACGAGGCGAACGTTGTCGTCTCGGGCGGGCGCGGGCTCGGCTCGGCGGACAATTACTCCCTGGTCGAGCAGCTGGCGCGGCTGCTGCACGGTGCCCCCGCCGCATCTCGGGCGATCGTCGACGCCGGCTGGGTGCCGTACTCCTACCAGGTCGGCCAGACCGGCAAGACCGTCAAGCCGTCCGTCTACATCGCGTGCGGGATCTCGGGGGCGACCCAGCACCTCGTCGGGATGAAGGGCGCCGCCCACGTCGTGGCCATCAACAAGGACCCCGAGGCGCCGATCTTCAAGCTCGCCGACCTCGGCATCGTCGGCGACGTCAACGCCGTGCTGCCGAAGCTGATCGATGCGCTCGAGCGCCGTTCTTGAGCCGGCGCCGCGCTGCCCGGCGAGCCCGGGCCCGGATCGGCGCTGTGATCGCCTTTTAGATATGCCGAGCACGGATCGGCCTATGTCGTTCCAGCAGTAGCCGGGGAAGGCCGACTCCTCGTACCATCGGCACTGCTTCGGGCGCGAGGCGACGGCTGTCGCCTCGACCCGGGAGCGGTTCTGCGCAAGGTGGGAGGGCCGCCGGGTCGACAATGGCTCGGCGGTCGGGGGACGACCCGCCGGCGTCGGGAAGGGCTGTCTCGATCTCCCTCCTCGCGTACGGCGATCCGTGAAAGGGGACACGATGAGCCAGCGCCACAAGGGTCGTCTCGCGAGGCGGGGCGGGCTCGCCACGCTCGCCTCGCTCGCTGCCACGGCGGCTCTCGCCGCCACGGCGTCGCTGGCCGGCGCTCCACCGGCCTTCGCCGCCCAGAAGGTGACCGGCCCCATCCGGCTGGCGATGTTCCAGAACTTCAGCGGCGTCGGCGCGAGCTTCGCCCCCGAGACCGAGGCGGCGTGCATCTCGGCGGCGACGCTGGCTAACAGTGCCGGCGGCATCCTCGGCCACCAGGTGCAGTGCGTCCCGGCGAACTCCGGCAGCGACCCGGCGGACGCCGTGACCGAGGCCAACCGGATGGCGGCGACGATCGGCAACCTCGAAGCCGTCATCGGGGCGACCTCTGACGTCATCGACTCGACAGTGGGGATCTTCCAGCAGGATCACCTGCCCGTGCTCACCAACAGCGGGCAGCCCCAGTTCACCCACACCAAGGATCAGTACTTCTGGCGGCTCGTGCCCCCGGACTCCCAGCTCGGCGTGGCCCTTGCCACCTACGCCGTGCAGCACTACGGCAAGCGCGTCGCCATGATCTTCACCAATGACGCCGGCGCCCAGGCCGACGAGCCGACCACGCTCTCGACGCTGCGGACGCTGCACGCCGACGTCACGACCAACCAGTCGATCGCGCCCGACGCCTCGTCCTACCGGAGCGAGGTCGAGAAGGTCCTCTCCGGGCATCCGAGCTCGATCGTGATGGAGATGTCCGACCCGCAGACGGCGGCGACGTACTTCGGCGAGCTGAAGCAGCTGAACCACGGCAAGCTGATCCCGATCGTCTCGGTCACCTTGACCCTGGCCGCCCCCTGGATCCAGGCCGTCGCTCCGGTGGTGGGGGGACCTCAGGTGCTCGCCAAGATGTGCACCGGCATGGCCGAGCCCTACACGGTCAACAGTGGCCCTGCGTACGAGTCCTACAAGCAGGCGCTGCTCTCTCCGGCGAGCAAGGCGGTCCCGACGCCCATCGCCTGGGCCTACAACCCGGCCGCCGAAGGACAGTTCGAGGGCACGGCGCTCTTCCTGCTGGCGATGCAAGAGGCGCACTCGCTCGACCCCCAGGTGTGGAACCCGTGGGTGACCAAGGTGGCGAACGGCGTGCCGGGCGCGGTCGACGTCTCGACCCTGCCCGAGGGACTGAAGGCGATCGAGGCGGGGCACAAGGTCCGCTACGTCGGGCTCACCGGTGCGCTCGAGTTCGACCGCTGGCACAGTGCCCCGACGGGGTTCGGTGCCTTTCACTGCGCCATCGGCCCCCGCCCGAAGTCGCTCATCCACTACACCGTCGCCTACCTGAGCTCGATCGCCGCCGGCTAGCTGCGCCGGCCCGGCGGGCGATCCCGGAGGGGACGAGTTGAGCACGCTCCTCTCAGGAGTCGGCTTCGGGCTGCTGACGGCGGCGCTGCTGGCGCTCGCGGCTGTCGGCTTCACCGTGCAGTTCGGGATCACGAACCTGTTCAACCTGGCCTATGCCCAGTTCATGCTCGTGGCCGCCTATGTCGGCTATACCCTCACCAACGCCGGCGTCGACGTCTGGGTGGCGCTGCCGATCGCGGCGCTGGCCGTCGGCGCGCTCTCGGTGGCCGTCAACCGCTTCGTCTACATGCCCTTCGTCAGTCGCGGGCGGGCGCTTTTCTCGATGGTCCTTGTCACGGTCTCGGTCGGTCTCGCCGTCGAGTACCTGATCGAGGTGTTCGCCGGGGCCGGGGCGCAGCAGATACTCATGAACCCGGGGTCGACCTGGAGCGCCGGCGGCCTCGTGCTCACCACGAGCCAGATCATCATCGTCGTCATCGCGGCGATCGCGATGGCGCTGTTCCACCTCCTTCTCCGGCACACCCGGCTCGGCAAGGCGATGCGGGCGACGTCCTCTGACGTCTCGCTGGCGCGGGCCTGCGGCATCCCCGCGGCGCGCGTGCGCGACGTCGCCTGGTTCATCTCCGGCGTGATGTGCGGCGCGGCAGGTGTCGTGCTCGGGATCAACGTCAGCTTCGACCCGACGACGGGATCCTCCTACCTCGTCCCGATCGCCGCCGCTGCCGTGCTCGGGGGCATCGGGCGCCCGCACGGGGCGATGCTCGGGGCGCTCGTCGTCGGGGTCGGGAGCGAGGTCTTCGCCGCGATCACGACGCCTTCGTACAAGGACGTGATCGCCTTCGGCGTCCTCCTCGTCGTGATGCTGGTGAGGCCTCAGGGCATCCTGCCGGGATCTCTGCGCACAGACGTCGTCGAGCCATGAGCAGCGCCTGGGACTACTACCTGACGAGCGTCCTCGTCTTCTTCGCCATCGACACCTCCGCCGGGCTGGCGCTCAACCTGCAGTTCGGCATCGCCGGCATCTACAACTTCGGGTTCGTCGTCTTCCAGGCGATCGGGGCCTACGTCGCCGGGGTGACGACGATCGGGCCACCCGTGCCCGGGCTGCAGGAGAGCTACATCCTCGGCGCCCGCCTGCCCTTCCCGATCCCCTGGCTGGCCGGAGCAGCCGCGGCGGCGCTCGTATCGCTCCCCGTCGGCCTGGCGTGCCTGAGGCGGCTCCGCGGCGACTATCAGGCGATGGTGCTCCTCGTCTTCGCGCTGCTGGCGACGACGGTGGCGACCGACGCCACCGGGCTGTTCAACGGAGCGTCGGGCATCTACGGCATCCCCCAGCCCTTCGTCTCGCTCGGGCTGTCGCGAGCCGGCTACAACTGGGCCTACTTCGGTGTCGCCGCGCTGATCGCCTTCGTCGTCTACCTCGGCGCCCAACGCATCTCCTTCTCTCCGCTCGGCCGCGTGCTGCGCTCGATCCGGGACAACGAGTCGGCGGCCGCCGCCGTCGGGATCGGCGTCTACCGGGCCCGGGTGAAGGTGTTCGTTCTCGGCGGAGCCGTCGCCGGGCTGAGCGGCGCGGTGATGGTGAGCTACATCGGAGCCTGGTCGCCGGGATCGTGGGCCTACGCCGAGACCTTCGTGCTGCTCTCGGCGCTCGTCGTAGGGGGGTCGGGCAACAACAACGGCGCCGTGCTCGGGACGTTCCTGCTGCCGGTCCTTGTCACCCAGGTCATCGGGCTGATCCCGCTCTCGACTGCCGACGTCGACGTCGTCTCCTCGCTCGAGTGGGTGCTGATCGCAGCCGTCACGCTGTTCTGCCTCTGGCTGTGGCCGCAAGGGGCGCTGCCCGACTCCCGGCGGATCCGCAAGATCCTCCTCCCCGCCCGCTCGGCGGTAACCGGCGAGCCGCAGTCGTGACCGATCCCGGCGGGACGGCCGGCGGGCTCGTCGTCACCGACGTCGTGGTCGACTACGGCGGCGTCCGTGCCGTAGCCGGGGTCTCGCTCGAGGTGCCCGAGGGGGTGCGGATGGGCCTCATCGGGCCGAACGGTGCGGGCAAGTCGACGCTGCTCGGCTGCCTCGCCGGCACCGTGGTGGCGACGAGCGGGTCGGCGACCTACCGCGGCCGACCGCTGCTCGGCCTTCCCCCGGAGAAGGTCGCCCGCCTCGGCGTCGGCCGTACGTTCCAGGTTCCGAGCGAGTTCCGGCGCCTCTCGGTGATCGAGAACGTGATGGTCGGGCGCTGCCCGACCGAGGGGGACTCGCTGCTGAGCGCCCTTTTCAAGAAGCGGGCCTGGCAAGCCGCCGACGAGAAGGTGAAAGAGGAAGCGTGGCGGCTCCTCGAGCGCTTCAACCTCTCCGGTCACGCGCTCAGCCTGGCGTCGCAGCTGAGCGGCGGCCAGCGGCGGCTGATGGAGATCGCCCGCGCCTTGATGCGGCACCCGAGCCTCCTGCTGCTCGACGAGCCGATGGCCGGCGTCAGCCCGCAGATGTCCGGAGTCGTGCTCGACCACCTGCTGGCGCTCAGGGAGGAGGGGATCACGATCGTCATCGTCGAGCACGAGATGAACGCCATCCGGCGCCTGTGCGACGACGTCGCCGTGCTCGCCGCGGGGCGGATCATCGCCCGCGGCACCCTCGAGCAGATCGTGGCCGAGGAGGATGTGCAGCGTGCGTACTCGATCCGCTGACGCCGGCCTGGTGGTGACGACGGCCGAAGGCGCCGGCGCTCCCGGGCAGCCGGCGAGCGCCCTGGCGCTCGTCGGCGTGAGCGCCGGCTACGGTCGGATCCCGATCGTCCACGACGTCTCGATCGAGATCCGGCGCGGCCAGATCGTCGCCCTCGTCGGTTCCAACGGCTCGGGCAAGAGCACGCTCATGAAGTCGGTCATCGGGCTTCTCCCGGCGCTCAGCGGCACGATCCTCCTCGCCGGGCTCGACGTCACCGCGGCGCAGCCAGAGGCGCGCGTCGCACGCGGCCTCGGCTACGTGCCGCAGGTGAACGACGTCTTCAACCGCCTCGACGTCCGTGAGAACCTCGAGATGGGCGCCTACCGGATGCGCCGCGGCCAGGTGGCGGGCCGGATCGACGAGATCCTCGAGGCGTTCCCCACCCTGAAGCCGCTGATCAGGCGCAACGCCCGACAGCTGAGCGGCGGCCAGCGGAAGCTCGTGGCGATCGCCCGGGTGCTCATGACCTCTCCGAGCATGCTCCTGCTCGACGAGCCGACGGCGGGCTTGGCCCCCCAGCTCGCCGAGGAGATCCTCACCACCCAGGTGGCGGTGCTCGCAGAGCTCGGCTGCGGAGTGCTCCTCGTCGAGCAGCGCGTCGCCGAGGCGTTCCGGGTCGCCGACCATGCCTACGTCCTTGTCAACGGCCACATCTACCTCGGGGGAAGGCCTGCCGAGGTGATCGAGACGCCCGGGTTCGACCGGTTGATGCTCGGTCTCGACCTCGCCGTCCCGGCTCCTGGCCCAAGTGCGGCTCCTGGCCCGGGCCAGGAGAGCGCCGGATGAGCCGCGACGAACCGCCGCGAGCGGTCTCTCCCGGCGCCGGGCTATCGGCCGGTGTCGGCGCCGTCCGCCCCGGCGCCGTCCGCCCCGGCGCCGTCTGCTCCGGCGATCAGAGCGGCGATCTGGCGAACGGTGTGCGAGATGTGAAGGCGCAGCGCCTCCTCGGCGCCGCCGAGGTCGCCCGCCTGCAGGCGGTCGAGGATCCCGCGGTGCTCGACGAGCTGCTCGAGACGGCGCTCGAGCGGGATCGAGGCGACGCGGAGGAACTGCTGGATCGACATCCGCGCCTCGTCGGCGATGCGCGCCACCTCGCTGCCCGGGCCGTTGAGCAGCCGGTGGAAGGCGCGGTCCTTGGCCATCCAGCTGTCGTAGGGCTCCCCGCTCGACATCGTCTCGGAGAGCGAGCGGGCCTCGTCGAGGGTGGCGGCGAGACGTTCGGGCTCTGCGGCGAGGCGGCGGAGGGCGAACGCCTCGAGCTCGGCGCGGATCGCCAGCAGCTCGTACACCTGGCTCTCGGAGGGCGCCAGCACGACGTAGCGCTGGAACGGCCTCGCCGTGAGCAGCCGCTCGGCCTGCAGCCGGCGCAGGGCCTCACGCACTGGTACGCGGCTCACACCGAACTGCTCGGCGAGCGCGATCTGGCTGAGGATCGACCCTCCCGGCAAGGCGCCGCCGGTGATCGACTCGCGCAGCTGGCGGTAGACGTGCTCGCTCGTCGTCAGCCGCCCGTTCCCGACGGGCTCGGCTGGCGGCGCTTCGGGTGCGGGCACGGGATGTTGCACCTCCGGTGGAACATTGCGAGGGTGCTGCCCGGAGGCGTCGGTGCCGGGCGCTGCTGGCATCCTACCGGGCTATCCCTCCGTGTCACGAGGTTCACCACGATCTCAGCACGCCGCACCGCCCCCCAAAGGCGCGTTGACAGGATCGCGAGGTCGCAGTACCGTCCCGCTGACGTCCCGCCTACAAAGACGGGAGATCTCGCCACGCGGGATGTCCGCGCCCGGGCGCCGTCTCGGCGCCCCCGAGGAGGGAGTCGCCATGTTCGAGCTCGCTGATCGCGTTGCCGTCGTCACCGGGGGCTCCGGGGCGATCGGCTCGGCGGTCGCCGCGGCGCTAGCCGCCCAGGGCGCCAAGGTGACGATCGTCGGGCGTGACCGCTCCTCGCTCGAGGAGGCTGCAGGCAAGATCGAGTCGCAGTCCGGGACGGCGGTGCGCACCCTCACCGCCGACGTCGCCGACGCCGCCAGCGTCGACGCTCTCGCCGAGGCCGTCGCCGCCGGGCACGGCGGCGCCGACATCCTCGTCAACTCGCACGGCTACAACGTCAAAGCCGCCGCCGAGGACTTCCCGATGGACGAGTGGGAACGGCTCTTTGCCACCAACGTCAGCGGCACGATGCTCACCTGCAAGGCTTTCGGTCGCCAGATGATCGCCCGCGGCGGCGGCAAGATCGTCAACGTCAGCTCGGTCCGAGGGGTGCGAGCCAACGCCGGCGGCAACTCCGCTTACGCCGCCAGCAAGGCGGCGGTCGACATGATCACCCGGTCGCTTGCCGCGGAGTGGGCCCGTCACAAGATCAACGTCAACGCCATCGCCCCGGCGTTGATCGTCACCAAGCTCACCGAGCGCCAGCTGCAGGAGCCCGGCAGGGCCGAGCGCTACCTGGCGAACATCCCCTGGGGACGGCTCGGCCAGGCCGGCGACTGCGCCGGGGCGGCGGTCTTCCTCGCCTCTGAGGAGGCGGACTTCGTCACCGGTCAGGTGCTCTACCTCGACGGCGGCCTCACCGCGATCGGGTAGGGCGCCTTCGGGAACGCTCCCGCCGGGGCCGGCACCGCGCGGGGAGCTGCCGACAGCGCCGGCGAGGAGGCCGTTCAGGTGAGCACGACGACTGCGCTCGACCCGATGTACCGCTACGTCGAGGACCCGGTGAGCCGGCTCCGGCTGTACGAGCTCAGCCACCCCTGGGGCTCCGGCGCCCCGACCCTGCCGGGCTTCGAGGACCCGGTGATCAAGCGCCAGGTGAACCACTCCGAGCACGGAGTGCTGAGCCACCGCATCCGCACGATCATGCACACCGGCACCCACGTCAACGCTCCGCACCACCTCGTCCAGCGGGCGGCGGGGGTCGGCGAGCTGCCGCTCGGGACCTTCTTCGGCACCGGCGTCGTGATCGGCTGCGAGAAGGAGGAGTGGGACCTCGTCCGGCCCGAGGACCTCGCCGGCGCCTCCATCCGCCCGGGCGACATCGTCCTTGTCGTCACCGGCTGGCACCGCCACTACTCCGACAGCCAGCGCTACTTCGCCCACGCGCCGGGGCTCTCCAAGGAGGCGGCGCAACTGCTCGTCGACCGCGGCGCCAAGCTCGTCGGCATCGACACCGCCAGCGTCGACCACCCCCTGGCGACATCGCTCGGCGCCCACCGCAACGGGCCGACGGCGCGCTACCTCCCGCAGCGCTACCGCGAGCGCACCGGCGTCGACCCGGCGCGGGCGTTCCCCGAGTGGAACCCGGCTCATCGCCTCCTGCTCGAGGCCGGCATCCCGACGATCGAGAACGTCGGCGGCGACGTCGCCGCGCTCCTCGGCCACCGCGTCACGCTGCAGGCGATGCCCTGGCGCTGGCCCGGCGGCGACGCCTGCCAGATCCGTCTCGTCGCCCTCGCCGACCCCGGCGGGGAGTACCGCATCGAGCGCGGCGACGGACCAGGCCTTCCCGCCCCCGCCGCCGCCGGCCCCGACGCCGCCGGCCACAGCGCAGCCGGCGGCCTCGAGCTCGTCGACCTCACCCACGTCTGGGGTCACGGGATGCCGGAATGGCCGTCGGCGCCGGGCATCCAGGTCCACCCGCGGCTGCTCCACTCGATGCACGGCGTGTCGATGTTCGAGCTCGACGGGATCATGCACCGCGGGACCCACATGGACGCCCCGATCCACGTCACCGAGGACTGGCCGTCGATAAGCGACTACGAGCTGTGGCGCTTCTTCGGCACAGGCGTCGCCGTCTCGATCCCGAAGGGGAAGTGGGGCGTGATCACCCCCGAGGACCTCGAGGCGGCGCGGCCGGCGATCCAGCCGAACGACATCGTCATGATCAACACCGGCAGCCACCACCTGTGGGGCGACAACGACGACTACTTCGCCTACTCGCCGGGGCTCTACGAGCCGGCGGCGCGCTGGCTCGTCGAGCGAGGCGTCAAGCTCGTCGGCGTCGGCGTGCAGGCGCTCGACCACCCGCTCGGGACCAAGCTCGTCAATCACGGGCCGGGGCCGTCGCACCCGCACCTCATCGAGGAGTACCGCTCGCTCACCGGGCGCGAGGTCTCCGAGGACTTCCCGAAGTGGGAGCCGTCGCACAAGACGCTCATGGGGAACGGGATCCCCGGCATCGAGAACATCGGCGGCGATCTCGACGCCGTGACCGGGCGCCGCTGCACGTTCATGGCCTTCCCGTGGCGCTGGATCGGCGGCGACGGGAGCGGAGTGCGCGTCGTGGCGGCGATCGACCCGAGCGGCGAGTACCGCATCGAGCCCGGCGAGCCGTACTGACCGGAG
This sequence comes from Acidimicrobiaceae bacterium, assembly GCA_027306715.1. Lineage (GTDB taxonomy): Bacteria > Actinomycetota > Acidimicrobiia > Acidimicrobiales > Bog-793 > DAHUZG01. The sequence continues at coordinate 5,968 of DAHUZG010000124.1, read as the reverse complement.
CCGGTCCGGTGAGGGGAGCAGACGCTGCCGCCGCGCACCTCGAGGTGCACGATCTCGCCCACCCCTCGGGCGGTGCAGGCGGCGCGGCCGCGGGAGACGGCGCTTCGTGCGAGGGCCGCTCGGGTGGGATCGCCGTGCTCGAGCGGGCGATCGGGATCCTCCGTGCCCTCGGCGACTCGGCGGGCGTGATGAGCCTCGGCGAGATCGCCGAGCGTTGCGAGCTGCCGCGCTCGACCGTGCACCGGATCGTGCACACGCTTCGCGACGCCGGGTTCGTCGCCCAGGGCCCCGGCTACGGGCGGCTCCGCCTCGGCCCCGAGCTGGCCCGGCTGGCGGCGGTCTCCGGCCCGCGCCTCGTGCCGGTCCTGCGGCCGTTCCTCGAGCAGCTGTCACGCCGGCTCGAGGAGGGTGCCAGCCTGGCCGTGCTCGACGGTTGCAGCGTGCGCTTCCTCGACCAGGTGATCAGCGGCGCCGGCCTGCGGGCGGTCTCGCTCGTCGGCTCGTGCTTCCCGGTCCACTGCACCGCCAACGGCAAGGCGCTGCTCGCCGAGCTGGCACCGCCGCAGCTCGCGGCGGTGCTGCCGGCCGAGCTCGAGCGGCTCACGCCGAGCACCATCGTCGAGCGGGATTTGCTGCTCGCCGAGCTCGAGAGGGTACGGCAGAGCGGGGTGGCTATCGACCGCGAGGAGCACGCCGAAGGGATCTCTGCTGTGGGTGCTGTCGTGCGCGATGCCGTCGGCAACATCGCCGCGCTCACCGTGGCGATGCCGGCGAGCCGGCTCGAGGGGCGCGAGAGCGAGGTCGTCGCCGCCGTGCTCGAGGTCGCCGCGCGCGCCAGCGAAGCGCTGCGCCACGGGGCCGAGCTGAGCTGAGGGCGCTCCGGCTCAGCCAGCCGGCCCGGCGCCACCCAGCTGGGGCCGGGGGCGCCCGGCGGGGGCTCAGACGTCCTCGAAGCGCTCCAGCTGCGACTCGTCGATGTCGACGAACAGCTCGTCGACGCTGCGCTCGCGCTGCAGGAGTCCCTGCTCGCCGGCGTAACGCAGCACCGTGGCGAGGTTCGGCCGGGTCTCCTCGTTGAGCCCGTAGCGCCACGGGTCGGAACCGAGCAGGCTCCGCTGGTCTTCCCAGGCGCGCTGGAAGAACGCCAGCGGCATGGCGCGCGGGTTCCGGTTCCGCTCGTAGGCGAGGCGCTTGGACTCCTCGAAGGCGCGCAGCAGGTTCGGCGCCGCCCACGGCGCCCGCTCGAGCAGGCTGCGCCGGATCGTCACCGCGTGCATGATCGGGAAGATGCCGGTCTTCTCGTAGTACTCGCGGTCGCGTTGCTCGAAGTCGGGGAAGAGCCGCCCGATTCGGGGATCGCCGGCGAGGAACGCCGGCGGCAGGCCGGGGGAGAGGAAGGCGTCGATCTCGCCGGCGAGCAGCATCTCGTCGACGCGCCGGCGCGGCGCCCGGCCCGAGCCGGCGCCGGCGTCCTGCCCGGCGAGCATCCCCATCGGGTCGAGGTAGCGGACCGAGTCGTAGGGGACCCCGAAGTGCTCGTTCAGGATGCCGCGCATCCAGATCACGGCGGCCGGGCGCTCTCCGCGCACGGCGACGGTCTTGCCGATGAGATCGGCCGGCTCGCGGATCCCCGCCCCGGTGTTGACGAAGACGAAGCCGAGCCGGAAGCGGCGGTGCGGGAAGACCGGCAGGGCGAACAGGTCGGGGTCGCTCTCGCTGTCGCAGAAGTAGGCGACGATGTTGAACTCCGCCATGTCGCACTCGTCGCGCCGCGCCGACTGCAAGATGCGGGCGCGGTCGCGCCGCAGCACCGTGAGGTCGATGCCCTCCGCCTCGACGGCGCCTTCGGCGAGCGGGCGCATGATCTCGTAGTCGCCGCAGGCGAGGGTGAGCTGGAGCTTGGCCATGACAGTCCTCCTTAGCGAGACGCTTCCTCGCCGGCTCGCAAACGCTCGGCGAGCTTCGCGAGGTACGGCATCTCGGGACCCCCAATTGCGGCGCAGCCGGTGAACGCGGTAAAGTGTATCCACTTTTGCCGGCCCTTGCCGGGGCAGCCAGACCGGGCCGGCTAAGACGGGGGGAGAGTTGGCCGAGCCAGCAGCTCGAGAGGCGAGCGCTCGAGAGCCGGGCATCCGAGCAGCCGGCGAGGACGGCGCCGCCCCTTCGCTTCTTCGCGTCGAGCAGCTCTCGAAGAGCTTCAGCCGCCGCTCCGGGCGCGAGACGAGGACCGTCGCCGTTCTCGAGGACGTCTGGCTCTCGCTGCGGCCGGGCGAGCTGCTCACCGTCATCGGTCCTTCCGGGTGCGGCAAGTCGACGCTTCTCGGCTGCGTCGCCGGGCTTCTCGGCTACGACTCCGGCACGATCGTCGTCAACGGCCGGCCTGTCGAGGGGCCGGGGGCCGACCGGGCGGTCGTCTTCCAGCACGCCTCTCTGCTGCCGTGGCGGACCGTCCGGCGCAACGTCGAGTACGGCCTCGAGCTCGAGCGCCGCATCCCCCGCGAGCGCCGCCCGGCGCTCGCCGCCGAGGCGATCGCCCTCGTCGGGCTCGGCGGCTCCGAGGACCTCTACCCCCACGAGCTCTCCGGCGGCATGCAGCAGCGGGTGAACCTCGCCCGGGCGCTGGCCACGCGGCCCGAGCTGCTGCTCATGGACGAGCCCTTCGGGGCGCTCGACGCGCTCACCCGCGAGGCGATGCAGGACGAGCTCTGCGCCCTCACCTCGCGCACCGGGGTGGCGACGCTGTTCATCACCCATGACATCGACGAGGCGCTGCTGCTCGGCGACCGGGTGGCGATGATGAGCGCCCGTCCCGGCCGCATCGCCGGGATGATCGACGTCCCCTTCGACCGTCCGCGGTCGCGTGACGTCACCGAGAAGCAGGAGTTCCGCGAGCTCGCTCAGCTCCTGCGCCACTCGCTGCGCCCGGCCGCGACATCACCGGGCGAGCCGCCGGGGGCCGCCGGCGTCACCGGCGTCGGGCTCGCCGGACCGGGCCGAGACGAGGACCGCCGGTGATCGCCGGACCGACCGCCCCGACCGACCCGCTCGCTGCCGGCGGGGCTGCCCGGGGGCCGCTCGGACGCCGCCGGGTGGCGCGCATCCGCGTCGTCTCGCGCCCGGAGCGGCTGGCGATCGGCACCGTCGCCATCGTCGCCATGCTCGTGTTCTGGCAGTTCGCCGCCGACGAGCACTGGATCAACCCGTTGGCGGCGAGCTCGCCGTCGGCGATCTGGCACGCCGCGGGGAGCTTGATCAGCACCGGGGTGCTCGGCAAGGCGGTCGCCGAGACCGCCGGGCTGTTCGGCGTCGGCTTCGGCTTCTCGCTCCTCGTCGGCCTCGGCGTCGGGATCGTGGTCGGCTGGAACCCCCGCGTCGACGCCGCCGTCGATCCGTTCGTCTCGATCCTCTATGCCGCGCCGCGGATCGCGCTCACGCCGCTCATCACCGTCTGGGTCGGGATCGGCTTCACCGCCCAGGTCGTGATCGTCTTCTTGACAGCGGTCTTCCCGATCATCATCAACGTCGCTGCCGGCGTGCGCACCCTCGACCGGAATTGCTTCAACGTCGCCCGCAGCTTCCTCGGGACGAACATCGACGTGCTGCGCACCGTCGCCCTTCCCGGCGCCGTGCCGTCGATCATCTCCGGCGTGCGCCAGGGACTCGCCCAGGCTCTCATCGGTGTCGTCGTCGCCGAGTACTTCGTCGGCCAGAACGGCGTCGGCGGCCTGATCGTCGCCTCCGGCTTCACCCTCAACACCGCCAACGCCTTCGTCGGCGTCTTCGTCTTCGCCGGCGCCTCGCTCGTCCTCACCGGGATCTTGAAGGCCTTCGCCCAGCGCGCCGACCGCTGGCGGATCTGACGTGCCCGACTCCGCCGGGAGCCCGCCCGCCCGGTGCGCGCCCCCGCCCGCCCGGTGCGCGCCACCGCAGCTCACGACCTACGAGGAAACGGAGATCTGTTGACACTGATCGCGACCGACATCGGCGGCACCTTCACCGACCTCGTCGCCTACGACCCGGCGACTGGCCGCATCTTCCACGGCAAGTCCTACACCGATCCCGCCCGGCTGACCGACGGGATCGCCCGTTGCCTCGACAAGAGCGAGGTGCCGGTGCCGGCCGCGGCGGAGTTCGTGCACGGCTCGACCGTCGCCATCAACACCGCCATCGAGCGCAAGGGCGCCACCACCGCCCTCTTCGTCACCCGCGGCACCCGCGACGTCTACCGGATCGGGCGCGGCAACCGCCCGGAGTCCTACAACCTCTTCTTCCACCGGCCGCGGCCGTTCGTGCCCCGCCGGCGGACCTACGAGATCGACGAGCGGGTGATGGCCGGCGGCGAGGTGCGCACGCCGCTCGACGAGGCGAGCGTGCTCGCCGCCGTCGCCGCCGCCCGCGCCGCCGGCGCCGAGTCGATCGCCGTCTGCTACCTGCACTCCTATGTCAACCCCGAGCACGAGCGCCGCACCGGTGAGCTGATCGCCGAGCACGCCCCCGAGCTGTTCGTCTCGCTCAGCCACCAGCTGATGCGCGAGTACCGCGAGTACGAGCGCACCTCGACCACCGTGATCAACGCCTACGTCGGGCCGCGGGTGTCGAGCTACCTCGAGGCGCTGGCGGAGATGCTCACCGAGAAGTCCTTCTCCGGCCGAGTCTTCATCATGCAGTCGAACGGCGGGGTGATGACGCCGCTGACGGCGCGCGCCCAGCCGGCGCGGACGATGGAGTCGGGGCCGGTCGGCGGGGCGATCGCCGCCGCCGCCCTCGCCGAGCGCCTCGGCTTCGAGCAGGCGGTCGCCTTCGACATGGGAGGCACCACCGCCAAGGCGGCTCTCGTCCGCCACGGGCTGCCGGAGATGTCGGACTCGTACTTCGTCGGCAACGCGATGAGCGGCCACCCGGTGATGCTGCCGGTGGTCGACGTCATCGAGGTCGGCGCCGGCGGCGGCAGCATCGCCCATCTCGACGAGGTCGGGGCGCTCGGTGTCGGGCCCGAGAGCGCCGGCGGCCACCCCGGGCCGATCTGCTACGGCTGGGGCGGCGAGCGCCCGACGGTGACCGACGCCAACGCCGTGCTCGGGCGCCTCGGCCCGGCGAACTTCCTCGGGGGCGAGATGCCGCTCGACGTCGAGTCCGCCTCGAAGGCCCTCGTCGAGCAGATCGGCCTCGCCCTCGGCCTCGACGCCGACTCGACGGCGCGGGCGATCGTCGACATCGCTGTCAACAAGATGGCGCTGGCGGTGCGCGCCGTCTCGATAGACCGCGGCCTCGACCCCCGCGACTGCGCCCTTGTCGCCTTCGGCGGCGCAGGGCCGCTGCACGCCTGCGCGATCGCCCGCGACCTGCACATCCCGATCGTCGTCATCCCGGTCTTCCCGGGGCATTTCTCCGCTCTCGGGATGCTGCTGGCAGACATCCGCCACGATTTCGTGCGCACCTGCTACCAGCGCCTCGACGAGCTCTCCTGCGCCGAGCTCGGCGGGGTCGTGGCAGAGATGGAGCACGAGGCCCGCCAGCTGCTCGAGGCCGAGCAGGTGCTTCCCGAGAGCGTCGGCTTCGAGACCTACCTCGACCTGCGCTACCTCGGCCAGGAGTTCACGCTGCGCACGCCGCTCGAGACGGGGCTGCTCGCCACCGAGGACAAGTCGGCGATCCGTTCGGTCTTCGACGCCTTGCACCTCGAGCGCTTCGGCCACTCGGCGCCGAACGAGCCGGTCGAGGTGATCAACGTCCGCGTCGTCGGGCTGTCCCGCCGGCCCGTTCCCGAGATCGGTGTCGGTGTCGCCGGCTCGGTTCCCGAGCAGCGCCACCGCCAGGTGGGCTTTGTCGACGGCGGCAAGGTGGCGCGCATCGACACCCTGGAGGGCCGGGAACAGCTGGTGGCGTCGGTCCCGGTCCCCTCCCCCCGCCCCGACCTCGACAACATCACCGCCGACGAGCTAGCCCGCATCGCCGCCGTCACCGCCCG
>DAHUZG010000121.1 GCA_027306715.1 Acidimicrobiaceae bacterium | reverse complement strand
CACCTCCACCCGCCATTCGGTGCCCATGGGATGAACCTCGGCATCGGTGACGCCGTCGATCTCGGCTGGAAGCTTGCTGCCACCCTCGCCAGCTGGGGGGGACCGGCGCTGCTCGACAGCTACGAGGAGGAGCGCCGCCCGCTTCACGCACAGATCGTCGCCGAGGCGGCGCTCAACAACGAGCGGCTGGCGGGGTTCTTCGTCAGCGACGAGATCGAAAAGGACTCTCCGGCCGGCGAGCGCGCCCGGGCCGTTGCCGCCGAGTCGATCCAGCGGGCCAAGCTGCGGGAGTTCTCGAGCCTCGGCCTCGTGCTCGGCTTTCGAATCGACGGCTCGCCGCTCGTCGTCCCCGACGGGTCGCCGCCCTCGCCGTTCTCGGTCACCGAGTACGTCCCGACCGCTCGCCCCGGGTCGCTGCTCCCGCATGCCTGGCTCGCCGACGGGTCGTCGCTCTACGACCGGCTCGGGCCGTGGTACACGCTGCTCGTGACGGGCGAGGAGGGTGCCGCCAGTTCCGGCGGTGCCGCCAGTGCCGCCAGTGCCGCCAGTGCCGGCGGTGCCGCCAGTGCCGGTGGTGCCGGCGGTGACGGCGCAGCCAGGGTCGCCGCCGCCGCCGCACGGCTCGGGGTGCCGCTCGAGGTCGTGCGCCTCTACGACCTCGGCGTCGGCAACCTCGGCCATGGCGGCGGCGGCGATCCCTACGGGGCTCCACTCGTGCTCGTCCGTCCCGACCGCGTCGTCGCCTGGCGCGGGACCGCCGGCGTGGGGGCCGCTCCGAGCGCCAGCTCCGATCCGACAGCCGTGCTCGAAACGGCGATCGGAGCCGCCGGCGCGGCGCACGCCGTGTCGCGGGCAGCCGTCGGCGCCTCGCCGGGCGCGTGAGCGGCGAGGCGGGCGCCACGCCCGCCGCCGGCTCGGACGCCGGCGCCGGGCCGCTTCGGATCGCCGTCCTCGACGACTACCAGCACGTCGCCGCCGGCTACGCAGACTGGTCGAGGCTCGACGGCCGTGCCGAGGTCTCGTTCTTCCACGCCCCGATCCCCGGCGCCGCCCTCGCCGAGACCCTTTCCGGGTTCGAGGCGCTGGTGCTGATGCGGGAGCGCACCCCCTTCCCCCGTCAGGTGCTCGAGCAGCTTCCCGAGCTGCGACTGGTCGTCACGACAGGGTTCCGGAACTTCGCCCTCGACGTCGCCTACCTCCGTGAGCGCGGGGTGGTCGTGAGCGGCACCGAGATCCCGGGCGGGCGTGGGGGGGGCGTCCCGAGCACCGTCGAGCTTGCCTGGGCGCTGATCCTGGCGGTCACCAAGCGCGTCACCATCGAGGACCGCGCCCTGCGCCGGGGCCACTGGCAGCTCGGCATGCCGAGCCTGCTCGGGGGGGCGACGCTCGGGCTCGTTGGACTCGGCAATCTCGGGGCGGCGATGCTCGGGCCGGCGCGCGCCTTTGGGATGGAGGTGATCGCCTGGAGCGAGCACCTCACCAAGGAGCACGCAGCCTCGCTCGGCGTGCGCGCCGTCAGCAAGGAGGCGTTGCTCGCCGAGTCCGACGTGCTCTCCATCCACCTCGTCCTCTCCGAGCGGACGAGCGGCCTGTTCGGCCCCGCCGAGCTGGCGGCGATGAAGCCGACCGCCGTGCTGGTGAACACCTCACGGGGTCCGATCGTGGACGAAGAGGCGCTCGCCGAGGCCCTTCAAGCTGGATCGATCGCCGGAGCCGGGCTCGATGTCTTCGGCCGCGAGCCGCTCCCGGCGGGCCACCGGCTCACGGCCCTCGACAACGTCGTGCTGCTCCCGCACCTCGGCTACGTCAACGAGTCAGGCTTTCGGGCGATGTATGCCCAGGCGGTCGACGACGTCGTCGCCTATCTCGAGGGCTCGCCGATCCGTTCCCTCGGCTGAGCGGACCTGATCAGCCTGCCCTCGCGGCGGCGGCCGGGCGTGCTGCGAGCTGGGGCAAGCCGATCATCTCGCGTGCCTCGGCCGGGGTGGCCGGCTCCATGTCGAGCTCGTGCAGGATCCTCACGAAGCGGTCGACGAGCTGCGGGTTGGTCGCCAGCTCGCCCTTACGGTAGAAGATGTTGTCCTCGAGGCCGACTCGGGCGTGACCGCCGAGAAGGACCCCGTGCACAGAGGCGGGCAGCTGGGCTGCCCCGACGGCGCTGACGCAGAACTGCGAGCTCGGGGGCAGGTCCTCGACGAAGCGCTGCAGGTTGCGCGGGCTGTACGCCGTCGCCCCCGACATCAGCTTGTTGGTGCCGAGGACGATGTTGATGTAGTGCGGGGGCTCGTCGTAGCCGAGGGAGATCAGCTCGTTGACCCAGTTCAGGTCGCTCAGGCTCATGATCTCCCACTCCGGCTTGATGGCGCGCTCGCGCATCGTCTCGGCGAGGCGGATGCAGCGGCTCCAGGACGTGTCGAGGAGCAGCTCGATGCGGTCGTTGTGCATGTTCTGCACATGCGGGTCGAAGGTGCACATCTCGGCGCCGGCCTCGGTGCCTTTTATCCGCTCGGCGAAGCTGATCTCTTGACGACCGTCGGGGAGGGTCGTGATCATGTCGCCGCTGATTCCACCGCCGGTGCTGTTGTTGATGATGATGTCGCAGCGCTGGCGGACGAGCTCGTTGATCCGGCCGTAGACGGCCGGGTCGCACGTCGCCTGGTCGTCGGGCCGGCGGGCGTGGATCGCGGCCACCGAGGCGCCGCGCTGCCAGCACTCGACGATGTCGTCGGCGATCTCCTCGGGCTGTGTCGGCAACGACGGGGAGACGGTCTTGTCAGCCATCCCCCCGGTCGGTGCGATCGTCAGGATCACCTTGCGCGTCGCCATCGGACCTCCCGCTGCGCTTCCGGCTCGGACTTGGCCGGACCTGCACTACTAACTACTGTAGATACCGCAGCACGACAGCGCCGGACGACCTGCTCCGGCACGCGGCGCTGGGCCGGGCGCGGGGCGCCGGACTCGACGGGGGAGCGGCGAAGCGATGATCGAGTTCCACGTCGGCACCGACGTCGGAGGCACCTTCACCGATCTCTGGGTGTCGGCCTCCGACGGCCGCAGCGAGGTCGTGAAGACGCCCACGAGCGAAGACGTCGTCGGGGGGATCCTCTCTGCCACCGAGCTCGCTGCGGCGGCCTTCGAGCTCGAGCTCGGCGAGTTCCTGGGCTCGGTGCGGCGCTTCGGGCACGGCTGCACCGTCGGCCTCAACGCCCTTTTGACCGGCCGGGTCGCCCGGACGGCCGTCGTCACGACCGCCGGCTTCGGCGACACGCTCGAGATCGGGCGGATGAAGCGCTACGTCGCCGGCCTCTCGGACCTCGAGCTGAGCGACTACTACCTGCGCGGCCGACACCAGCCGATCGTTCCGCGTCACCTCGTGGTCGAGGTTCCCGAGCGGATCGACCGTGACGGTGCCGTCGTGCTCGCTCTGAGCGACGAGGCGCTCGAGCGGGCGGTGGCGACGCTGGCGGCGGCCGAGGTCGATGCGGTCGCCGTCTGTCTGCTCTGGTCGACCGCCAGCTCGGTCCACGAGGAGCAGCTCGCCCGCCGGATCTCCGAGGCGCTCCCGGGCGTGTTCGTCTGTGCCTCCCACGAGGTGTCCCCCTCGGTCGGGGAGTACGCGCGGATGTCGACGACGGCGGTGAACGCCGCCCTCGGCCCGGTGATGAGCGGCTACCTCGACCGCCTGAGCGCCGTGCTCACCGAGGCCGGACTGCGGGTGCCGGTGCTGGCGATGACGAGCACCGGCGGCGTCGTCCCCGCGGCGACGCTCGCCCGCCTTCCGGTCGCCGGGATCATGTCGGGGCCGGCCGCGGGCGTGATCGGCAGCTGTGCGAGAGGGCGCCGGGAGGGACTGCGGCGCCTGCTCACGATCGACGTCGGCGGGACCAGCTTCGACGTGAGCACGGTGATCGACGGGGACCCGCTGCTGCGCACCGAATCGGTCGTCGCCGGCGCCGACGTCCGCTTCCCGGGGATCGACGTCGGCTCGATCGGCGCAGGCGGGGGCAGCATCGCCCGGGTTAGCGACGGCGTGCTGAGCGTCGGCCCCGAGAGCGCCGGCGCGAACCCGGGACCGGCGTGCTACGGGCGAGGCGGGACGGAGCCGACGACCACCGACGCCGACGTCGTGCTCGGCGTCTTCGGTGGCGAGGGGATGGCCGGCGGCAGTGTCCGCCTCGACGTCGAGGCGGCGCGCCGGGCAGTGCGCGCCCTCGCCGACCCCCTCGGGCTCAGCGCCGAGGAGGCCGCCTGGTCGGTCCGCCTGCTCGTCGACTCGAAGATGGCCGACCTCGTGCGCCGGGTGACGATAGAGCGGGGGCACGACCCGCGGGAGTTCGTGATGGTGGCGAGCGGCGGGAGCGGCCCGTCGCACGCCTGGTCGCTGTGTCGCGAGCTCGGGATCACGAGCTTCGTCGTGCCGGCGACGGCCTCGGTGCAGTCGGCCTACGGCACCGGCACCTCGGAGATGTCGCGCAGCGTCGAGCGAACGTGCTATTTGCGGATCGCCGGCGAGCAGCAGGTCCCGGGCGAGGCGAACGAGCGGGTGGCGGCGACCCTGGACCGTCTCGTCGAGGAGATCGCCGGCGAGGTCACAGCCGAGCAGCCCGGTCTCGGGCTGCGCTTCGTCCGGTCCCTCTCGTTGCGCTACCGCGGCCAGGCGCACCATCTCGACGTCCCGCTCCCGGCCGATTCCCGTGCTGACCTGCTCGCCGCCGCCCTCGAGCGCTTCGAGTCCGACTACGAGTCGCTGTTCGGGCCGGGATCGGCCTTCCGCGAGGCGGGGTTCGAGGTGCTCGCGGCACGTGTCCTGGCGATCGCCGAGCTGCCCGCCCACGACGTCAGGCCGTCGAGCGAACGCCTCGCCTATACCGGCACCCGGGGCGTCTTCCTCGACGACCCGGCCGTGCCGATCGAGGTTCCGGTGTTCCGCGCCGTTCGGCCGGCCCCCGGCCAGGAGCTCGAGGGGCCGTGCCTTGTCGTCTACCCGAGCCACACCGCCGTCGTCCCGCCCGGGGCGACGGCCCGCACCGGTGCCGGGGCAGATCTGGTGGTCGAGCTGTCGCCTCCTGCGGCTCGGGCGGCGTCCGACGCCGGGCACGCCTCGGCGGGTCGGGCTGGTCCGGCGCACGTCGGGGCCGGGGCCTGAGATGAGCGGTCCTCAGATGAGCGCCGCGGAGCTCGCAGGCGGCCGGCTCGGGGCGGTCACCGTCGAGGTGATCCGCAACCGCCTTCTCTCGGTCACCGAGGAGATGCGTATCGCCCTTCAGAGCGTCTCCGGCTCGCCGACGGTGACCGAGGCCACCGACTTCTTCACCGGGCTGTACCTGCCCGAGGGCTCCTCGGCGACGATGGGCTTCCAGGTCACCCACGAGGCGTCCGTCGTCGGCAGCTTCATCCGCCACATCGGCGAGCGCTCCGGGCCCGGAGGCACCCTCGGCATCGGGCCGGCTGACATGTTCATCGGCAACGACCCCTACCTCGCCGCCCTGCACCAGAACGACGTCCAGATGGCGGCCCCGATCTTCGTCGGCGGCGAGCTCGTCGCCTGGGCCGGGGTGATGGCGCACGAGACCGACATGGGCGGGATGGACTTCGCCAGCTGGTCGCCGACGGCGCGTGAGGTCTACCAGGAGGGGCTCCGGATCCCGTGCGTGAAGCTCGTCGACGGCGGGCGCATCCGCCACGACGTGCTCGAGCTGATCCTCACCGCGTCCCGCCTCCCGGCGGCCCTCGGCCTCGACGTACGAGCCTTCATCGCCACCTTGAACGTCGCCCGCGAGCGCGTCGGTGCCCTCGCCGAGCGCTACGGGGCCCCTGCCATCGCCGCCGTGATGAAGGAGATGATCGAGCGCTCCGCCCGCGCCGTGCGCGAGCGCCTGCGCAGCCTCCCCGACGCCACCGTGCACACCTGGGACTTCCTCGAGCACGACGGGCACGAGAACCGCCTCTACAAGATCGACCTCGTCGCCGACAAGCGTGGCGACCGGCTTCGGCTCGACTTCAGCGGCTCGAGCCCGCAGGCGCCCGGCTTCATCAACGCCACCCGTGCCGGGCTGCTCGGCGGTGTCACCGGTGGCGCCTTCTCCTCGCTCGCCTTCGGCATCCCCTGGAACCAGGGCGTGATGGAGCCGCTCGAGGTCGTCGCGCCCGACGGCCTCGTCTGCACGGCCCGACATCCCGCACCTGTCGGCTCGGCGACGGTGGAGACGATCTGGGTCGTTACCAACGTGGTCGTCCATGCCGTCAACCTCCTCCTCGCCACCTCGCCGGAGCTCGGCTGGCGGGCGCAGGCGACGAGCTGCGGCACGATGGCGACGTTCAACATGGGCGGCGTCAACCAGTTCGGTGAGCGCTTCGGCCTGCACCTGCTCGATCCGCTCGCCGGCGGCTTCGGCGCCTGGGCCGACCGCGACGGGCTCGACGGCGCCGGCCCGCCGGCCGTGCCGCAGCCGGCTATCGCCGACGTCGAGTCCAACGAGCAGGTGGCGCCGCTGCGGTACCTCTACCGTCGGCTGTGCCGCGACACCGGCGGCGCCGGTCGCCGCCGCGGCGGGCGCGGCGCCGAGATGGCGCTCACCGTCTCCGGCGTCGACTCGGTCGAGATACTCGTCATGACCCATGGCGCCGAGGTGCCGAACGGCATCGGCCTGTTCGGCGGGATGCCCGGTGCGACGGTGCGCCAGCGGATCGGGCTCAAAGCGCTCCCGGGCGGCGCCTACAGCGCCGGCGGGATGCCGGAGGACCCGGCACTGCTCGGTGGTGAGTGGCGCGAGCTCGGGCCCAAGCCGGGGCGGATGCGGCTCAGTCGCGATGATGTCTTTGCCGTCTCCTGGCAGGGTGGGGGCGGGTCCGGGGACCCCCTCGAGCGCGAGCCCGAGCGCGTCGG
>DAHUZG010000120.1 GCA_027306715.1 Acidimicrobiaceae bacterium | reverse complement strand
AGGGCGTCGTCGTCGAGCCGCTGTTCGACGTGACCGGCGAGGCGCGTGACACCGCACTGCGGCGGCCGGGCGTCCACGTGCTCGTCCAGCCCCTCGACCGCGGCTTCGTGATCGAGGACGCGGGCGTCGCGGTCCTCGCGGAGGGTGACGTCACGGGACGCCGGCGCCCGCACCGCGTGCCGCGTGCCCGCCAACGCGCGGTCGAGGGCTTCTTCGACGACCTGGCGCCGGGCAGCTACGTCGTGCACCACGTGCACGGGGTCGCCCGCTACGGCGGGATGGTCACGCGCGCCATCGGCGGTGCCGAGCGCGACTACCTGCTGCTCGAGTACCGCGGCGGCGACAAGCTCTACGTCCCCTCCGATCAGATCGACACCCTCACGCCGTACTCCGGCGGCGAGCAGCCGAGCCTCAACCGGCTGAACGGCAGCGAGTGGCAGCGCACGCGCTCGCGGGTCCGCGCCGCCGTGCGCGAGGTCGCCCAGGAGCTCGTCGTGCTCTACCGCCGGCGGCTGGCGACGGTGGGCCATGCCTTCGCCCCCGACACCCCCTGGCAGGCCGAGCTCGAGCAGTCGTTCCCCTTCCCCGAGACCCACGACCAGCTCCGGGCGATCGACGACGTCAAGGCCGACATGGAGCGCCCCGTGCCGATGGACCGCCTCGTCTGCGGCGACGTCGGCTTCGGCAAGACCGAGGTGGCCGTGCGGGCGGTCTTCAAGGCGGTCCAGGACGGCAAGCAGGCCGCTGTCCTCGTGCCGACGACGCTGCTCGCCCAGCAGCACTTCCAGACCTTCACCGAGCGCTACGCGCCGTTCCCGGTGCGCGTCGAGGTGCTCTCGCGCTTTCTCACCCCGGCCGAGGCTCGCGGCGTCGCCGCCGGTCTCAAGGAGGGCTCGGTCGACGTCGTGATCGGGACGCACCGCCTGCTCGCCGGCGACGTCGCCTTCAAGGACCTCGGTCTCCTCGTCGTCGACGAGGAGCAGCGCTTCGGCGTCTCGCACAAGGAGGCGATCAAGCAGCTGTCGGTCGGTGTCGACGTCCTCACCCTCACGGCGAGCCCGATCCCGCGCACCCTCGAGATGGGGCTCACGGGGATCCGCGACCTCTCGCTCATCGACACGCCCCCCGCAGCCCGCCAGCCGATCCTCACCTACGTCGGAGAGCTCGACGAGCGCGCCGTCGCCGAGTCGATCCGCCGCGAGCTGCTGCGCGAGGGACAGGTCTTCTACGTCCACAACCGCGTCCTCGACATCGACAAGGTGGCGGCCTCGGTCGCCGGCCTCGTGCCCGAGGCGCGTGTCGTCGTCGCCCACGGCCAGATGGACGAGGGCACCCTCGAGCAGGTCGTCCTCGACTTCGCCGAGGGAAGCTACGACGTCCTCGTCTGCACGACGATCATCGAGTCAGGAATCGACATGCCGACGGTCAACACTCTTGTCGTCGATCGAGCCGACCTGCTCGGGCTCGGCCAGTTGCACCAGCTGCGCGGCCGGGTCGGGCGTGCCGGCCAGCGCGCCTACGCCTACCTGTTCTACCCGCCCGACCGGGCGGTGACCGAGACCGCCTACGAGCGGCTGAAGACGATCGGCGAGCTGACCGAGCTCGGGTCGGGCTTCAAGATCGCGATGCGCGACCTCGAGATCCGCGGCGCCGGGAACCTCCTCGGGACCGACCAGTCCGGTCACATCGCGGCCGTCGGCTACGACCTCTACGTGCGGATGGTCGCCGAGGCCGTCGCCGAGCTCAAGGGCGAGCCGGTCGCCGAGCCGGCCGAGGTCAAGCTCGACCTGCCGGTCGAGGCGAACCTGCCGGTCGACTACGTCGAGCGCGAGGACCTGCGTCTCGAGGCCTACCGCCGCCTCGCCGCGGTGCGCAGCGAGGCCGAGGTCGAGGACATCGCCACCGAATGGGCGGACCGCTTCGGGCCGCCTCCGCCGACCGCCGAGGCGCTGCTGGCGATCGGCCGGCTGCGTGCGGAGTGCGTGCGCAGCGGTGTGCGCGAGGTCAACGCGGTGCGGGTGCGCCCGGGTGGAGGGGGGCTCGGCAGGCCGGGTGAGGTGGTGGCCCGCATCTCGCCGTTGCGCCTGGCGGCCTCGTCGCGGGTGCGGCTGGCGCGCCTCGCGCCGCGTGCGCTCGTCAAGGAGGACTCAGCCGAGCTGCAGGTACCGCTGCGGGCCGGCCCGATGCTCGCCGCCGAGCTCGCCGATCTCGTGCGCCAGCTCGTGCCCGACGGCGCCGGCGGCGCCCCCGGCGCAGCCGGGAGCGGCGGTCCCGCAGCGCCGGGCGCCGGGGCCCCCGCGCCCGACGCTTCATCTCCTAGCGGCGGCCGGCTGGCCGGCACGAAGCGGCCCCAATAGCATCGGGTCACCGTGCGCAGACCACTCAGCACCGCCTCCGCGCTCCTCGTCCTCGCCGCCCTCGCCGCCGGGGTCAGCGCCTGCAACGGCAACGCCTCGGCTTTTGCTGCTCAGGTCGGACCGACGACGATCTCGGACGCCACGCTCACCTCGGCCCGGCAGGGGGTGGCGGGCGACCGCTACCCCTGTGAGGTGAAGAAGGCGTTCGGCCTCTCCTCGATCTACGGCGCCGGCGTCGACAGCCAGACGTACTCGAGCAGCTTCGCCTCGACGGTGCTCGGCCTGCTCGTAGAGTTCACGGAGCTGCACCAAGAGCTCCTGCGCCAGCACCTCATCGCCACGCCGCTGGCGACGACCCTGGCGACGTCGACCTTGCAGAGCGCCTTCACGCCGGCCTCGACTAGCGGCTGCGCCGGGACCGGCCAGGCGGTGCTGGCCAGCTTCTCGCCGTACTGGTACTCCAAGCTCGTCGGCTTCTTCGCCGAGGAGGACACCCTCGACGCCCACGCCGCCGGCATCACCCTCACCACCGCCGGCGTGAGGGCCTACGAGGCGGCCCACGGCGGCCCGCCGACGACGACCTGCTTCAGCCTCATCCAGCTCGCCTCTGAGGGGACCGCCAAGACCCTGGCCGCCGAGGTCGCCCACGGATCGAGCTTCGCCGCCCTCGCCAAGGCGCACTCGGCCAACACCCAGACCGCGCCCAACGGCGGGGCCGCCGGCTGTTACACCCCCGCCCAGCTCAGCTCGGGTGTGCCCGCTCCGATCCCGACCGTGCTCGCCAAGCTGCCGGTTGGCACGGTGAGCGCCCCGACCTCGGTGCAGGGCGCGTGGTACCTGTTCCTCGTCACGAGCCGGCCTGCCGAGCCGTTCCTGCAGGGAGCCGCGGCGGTTGTCACTGCCGACTCCTCCGCCGTCTCGACCGCGATCGGGCAGCGCCTGCACGCCATCCACGTCGTCATCGACCCCGCTTTCGGGACGTGGTCGCCGAGCAAGGCGACCTTCGGCATCGTCGCCCCGAGCGGACCGCCGGCGGCTCTTCTCGCCAACGCCGCCGCGGTCGGCGCGACCGGCTCGACCGCCGGGGCGACAGGGGCGACCGGTGCTGCCGGCTCGACCGGCGCTGCCGGACCTACAGGCGCTGCCGGACCTACAGGCGCTGCTGCCCCGACCGGCGCTGCCGGCTGAGCGCCGTCACTTCCCGCCCGGGCTCTCGCCGCGTCGAAGCGGCGCCTCGGGACGAGGGCCGGCCCGTCGCCGACCGGCCACGTGTTGTCGTCGTGGGCCTCGGCCCTGCCGGGCCGGAGCTGATGACGCGCCAGGCGGCCGAAGCGCTGGCCGCCGCGCCGGCGGTGCTGCTGCGAACTGCCCGTCACCCCGCAGCGGAGCCGCTCCTCGCCGCCGGGGCTGTCAGCCTCGACCACTGCTACGAGCGGGCCGGGAGCTTCACCGAGGTGTACGCCGCTGTCGTCGAGGAGGTTGTCGCCGCCGCCCGCCTGCACGGTGAGCTCGCCTACGCCGTCCCGGGCTCGCCGGCGTTGCTCGAGCGCAGCGTGCGCGCCCTTCGCGAGGACGAACGGGTCACCGTGACGACGGTGCCGGGCATGTCCTTCGCCGACCTCGCCTGGGACCGGCTCGGCGTCGACCCGGTGAGCGAGCACGTGCGGCTCGTGGACGCCGAGGAGCTGGCGGTCGCCGCCGCCGCCGACCCTGGCCCGCTCCTCGTCGGCCACTGCTGGTCCCGCGCCGTGCTCTCGGAGGTGAAGCTGGCGCTCGAGGAGCCGCCGCGGCACCCGGTGACACTGCTCCACCACCTCGGGCTGCCCGACGAGCAGGTGCTGCACGTGCCGTGGTCCGAGCTCGACCGGACGATCGAGCCCGATCACCTCACCTGCTTGTACGTCCCGAGCGCCGGAGGCGGCGCCGCCGGCACGCTGGCGGCGCTCGTCGAGACGGTGCGCGTGCTTCGTGACCGCTGCCCCTGGGACCGGGTGCAGACCCACCAGTCCCTCGTCCGTCACCTTGTCGAGGAGTGCTACGAGGTCGTCGACGCCATCGCCGAGCGCGGCGAGCTGCCGCCCGAGGACGCCGGGCTGCCGGCGGAGACCGGCGAGCACCTCGAGGAGGAGCTCGGCGACCTGCTGGTGCAGGTGCTCTTCCATGCCCGGCTGGCAAGCGAGGAGGGGCTGTTCGACCTCGCCGGCGTGGCGCGCACCAGCAACGAGAAGCTGATCGGGCGCCATCCCCACGTGTTCGCCGCCGAGGCGGGGAGCGCCCGTACGCCGGGTGAGGTCGAAGCCCGCTGGGAGCAGCTGAAGAAAGCGGAGAAAGGGCGCACGAGCCTGATGGAGGGGATCCCGGCCTCCTTGCCGGCACTCGTGCTCGCCGCCAAGCTCGAGCGCAAGCTGGCCAGTGTCGGGCTCGG
Source organism: Acidimicrobiaceae bacterium (assembly GCA_027306715.1). GTDB lineage: Bacteria > Actinomycetota > Acidimicrobiia > Acidimicrobiales > Bog-793 > DAHUZG01. Next base: position 4,850 of record DAHUZG010000120.1, on the reverse strand, counting down.
CTGGGATCGGACCGGGCTCGGCACGGCGGCGCTCACCAGCCTGTTGGAGGAGGCGGCCCCCGGGGACGAGGCTGCCCTCGGCGAGCTGCTCTTGGCACTGGCACGGCGCTGCGCCCATCTCGGGCGCGATCCGGAGCAGGCGCTGCGCCAGGCCGCAGGCGAGCTGCGGGCGGACTTCACCGCCGCCGAGGCGGCGATCGGCGCCGCCGGCGGCGACGTCGCCACTGTCGGCGAGACGGAGCGCCTGGCCGCCTGGCGGCGGGAGCGTGCCCGGCGGGGCGGCTCCCGTGACCCGAGCGGCCCGAGGCCTCGGTGAGCTGCGCTCCGGGCGGTCCCTGCCTCGAGCGCCACCAGCAGCTTTGCTAACATCTTTCACTCTAGTAACAGGAGCCACAGGTCATGAGCGAGATCCTCGAGGTCGTGGCGCGTGAGGTGCTCGACTCGCGCGGCAACCCGACGGTGGAGGTGGTCTGCGAGCTCGAGAGCGGAGCGACCGGTTCCGCCATCGTCCCCTCCGGTGCGTCGACCGGCAGGTTCGAGGCGACCGAGCTCCGTGACGGGGGCGAGCGCTACGCGGGGAAAGGGGTGCTCAAGGCGGTCGCCAACGTCGACGGTGAGATCGCCTCGGTCCTTCGCGGGCGCGAGGCCCTCGACCAGCGCGGGATCGACCTCTCGCTGATCGACCTCGACGGCACGCCGGCGAAGTCACGTCTCGGCGCCAACGCCATCCTCGGCGCCAGCCTGGCGGTGGCCCGTGCCGCCGCCGGCGAGCTCGGCATCCCGCTGTGGCGCTACGTCGGCGGGACCGGCGCCCATATCCTCCCCGTTCCGATGATGAACGTGCTCAACGGCGGCGTGCACGCCGACAACAACGTCGACTTCCAAGAGTTCATGGTCGTGCCGGTCGGGGCCCCGAGCTTCGGCGAGGCGCTGCGCTGGGGGGTCGAGACCTACCAGGCGCTGCGGGCGGTTCTGCGCAGCCGCGGGCTTGCCACAGCAGTCGGCGACGAGGGCGGCTTCGCCCCCGACCTCGGCACGAACGAAGATGCCCTCGCCGTCCTCGTCGAGGCGATCGAGGCCACCGGTCGCCGTCCCGGCAGCGACGTGGCGATAGCCCTCGACCCGGCGACGACCGAGCTCTGGCAGGACGGTGCCTACGTCCTGTCCGGCGAGGGCCGCACGCTGTCGCCGCATGAGCTCGCCGCCTACTGGGTCGACATCTGCAGCCGCTACCCGGTCGTCTCGCTCGAGGACGGGATGGCCGAGGAGGACTGGGATGGCTGGGCCGAGCTGACGCGCCTTGTCGGGGAGAGGGTCCAGCTCGTAGGCGACGACCTGTTCGTGACCAACGTCGAGCGCGTCTCGCGTGGCATTGCCGCGGGCGTCGCCAACGCCGTGCTCGTCAAGGTCAACCAGATCGGGACGCTGACCGAGACGCTCGAGACGGTGGCGCTTGCCACCTCGTCGGGCTACCGCTGCGTGATCTCGCACCGATCCGGGGAGACCGAGGACTCGACGATCGCCGACCTTGCCGTCGCCACCGGGTGCGGCCAGATCAAGACCGGCGCCCCGGCCCGATCGGACCGCGTCGCCAAGTACAACCAGCTGCTGCGGATCGAGGCGTCGCTCGGCGAGACGGCGTCCTTCCCCGGCCGAGGCGCCTTCCCGCGCTACTTCGGTGCCGGCTCCTCGCCCGGCTCCTCGCCCGGCTCGCGGACGCCATGAGCCGGCTGCACCGGGCGCGGTTGGCGCTGCTCGTCGCTGTCGCTCTCGCCGGGGCGCTGGTCGTCACCCAGCTGCCGCTCGGCGAGCTTCTCTCGCAACGACGCCAGCTGGCCATCACCGGCCAGCAGCTGGCCGAGATCAGCGCCCGCAACGCTGCGCTGCGCGCCGAGAACGCCGCCCTCCGCCAGCCGGCGACGATCGAGGCTATCGCCCACCAGGAATACGGCCTCGTCCGTCCCGGCCAGCTCGCCTTCGTGATCCTGCCGCCCAGCTCGAGCTCGTCCGCCAGTGCGATCAGCCAGGCGCCTCTGCCGCGCTCGGACCTCGTCGCCGGGAGCGCGGCAGCGCTCACCGGGCTCGGCGCCACCAGCTCCGGCACCGGATCGACCGGCCCCGGAGTGCTCGGGCGCACGCTGCAGCAGCTCGAGTTCTGGCGCTGGGCGTTCTGAGAGCGGCATCCCTGAGGAGCTCCGACTCCTCGGTGCCGGGTTATCTCACCTCTCTGCCGGAGGGTCGAGTGAGGGCTTGAGGGTCGAGGCGGGGCCTGATGGTAGGGTGCGCGCGAGCGGCCGGGGAGGTGCCATGAGCGACTGGGGCGGAGCGGGACTCCCGCCTCCCGCGATCGCCCGCCTGGAGCGGGCACGCAGCTCGGGGGTGCGCTCGAGCCTGCTCGCCGTCGCCGGTCAGGCCGGTGCCGACGCCTGCGGCCTCGAGGCGGTGGGCGAGGTGATGGGCTGCATCGTCGAGCACATCGGCTGGCAGGGATACGGCGGTTGCGGCTGGTACCCGGGCTACGGCGGCGGTCTCGCCGGTGGTTACGGCGGGGGCCCCTTCCCGAGCGCGTTCGGCCAGGGCCAGTTCGGGGGCGCCGCCGGCTCGGGCTACGCCGGCTCGGGCTACGCCCCGTCGACCGTGACGAGCGGCTCGAATAGCGGCGGATGGTCCGGCTTCGGCCCCCTCGTCGATGCCCTCTACCGAGGCTGGGACACCGCCCTGGGGAGGATGCTCACCGAGGCGCGTGAGCTCGGCGCCGACGGGGTGATCGGCGTGGACCTCCGCCAGCACCACATGGGAGAGGAGAACGAGGAGTTCGTCGCCCTCGGCACCGCGGTGCGAAGCCGCGGCCGCATCCACCTGGCGCGTCCGTTCTCGACCGGGCTGGCGGGACAGGACGTCGCCAAGCTGATGCAGCGGGGCTGGGTGCCGGCGGCGATCGTGGTCGCCGTCTCGATCGGGATCCGCCACGACGACTGGACCACGCGCCAGGCATCGAGCGCCTGGGCGGGAAATACCGAGGTGCCCGGATATACCGAGCTCGTGCAGGACGTGCGCGACGACGCCCGGCGGGAGCTGGCGCGGCGCACCTCACAGGTCGGCGCCGACGGCGCCATCCTCACCCAGCCGATGCGCCTTCGCATCCGCGAGCTCGAGGTCGCCGAGGGCCATCGTGACCACGTCGCCGAGGCGACCGTCCTCTCGTCGACGATCGCCTCCTTCCATCACGCCGACACCGGTCGCCCGCGTACGCCCGGGGGTCTGTTCGACGAGCTCGCCGGGATGTCGATGGTGCTGCCGCTCGGAGGACCGCGTGCGCGCTGAGCCTCCGACGGGCGAAGCGCCGCCCGCCCCCGTGGCGGGCAGGCCGCGACACGCGCCGCGCCGGGTCTCAGCCTGTGCCGGCGAGCGCCCCGCACCGGCGGCACGGCGGGCCGGCCCAGCCGGCAGCAGGGACGGCTCGAGCACTAAGGACACGAGCACTAAGGACAGAGGAGCGCGATGAGCGACGACGAGGACAAGACTGCCGCGACGACGGGCGCGGTGGTGAGCGGCGTCCCCGAAGACGCCATGAAGCGCCTGGCGGAGATGCGCCCGGGGTCGCCGCGCGCCCTGTTCACCTCCGACCTCACGGTGAACGAGTTCCTCCTCGTGCGCGAGGCGGGCTTCCGCCCCGTCGGGCTCGTCCTCGGCTCGAGCGTCTACCACGTCGGCCTCCAGGTCGGCCGATGGAGCCAGAACATGGAGCTCGACAAGCTCTCCCAGGCGATGTACCACGCCCGGGAGCTGGCGATGACCCGGATGGAGGCCGAGGCCAACGCACTCGGCGCCGACGGCATCGTCGGGGTCCGCCTCGACATCGAGTTCAAGGAATTCGGCAACGACCTCGCCGAGTTCATCGCCGTCGGCACCGCCGTCAAGGCCGACTCCGGCTCCTGGCGCAACGATCACGGCCTCCCTTTCACCTCCGACCTCTCGGGGCAGGACTTCTGGACCCTGGTCCAGGCCGGTTACGCCCCGCTCGGGATGGTGATGGGCAGCTGCGTGTACCACATCGCCCACCAGCGTGGCTTCGCCGCCCTCGGCAACGTCGGGCGCAACGTCGAGATCCCGCAGTTCACCGAGGCGCTCTACGACGCCCGCGAGCTGGCGATGAGCCGGATGCAGGCCGAGGCCGAGGAGCTGCACGCGGAGGGCATCGTCGGGGTCCAGCTGCTCTCGCTCCCGCACCGCTGGGGGGGCCACACCACAGAGTTCTTCGCGATCGGCACCGCGGTGCGCGCCACCCGGGCGGACCACATCATTCAAAAGCCCCAGCTCGTTCTCCCGCTCACGGACCGGTGAGCGGCCCCCCGGCCGAAATCGAGGACTCCGGCGCCGGAGAGGCCGAGCGGCTGGCGCTGTTGTCCGCAGCGTTACGCGCGGACCACGCCGATCTGTCCACCTATGCCAAGGTGCTGATGTCCTCCCTCGAAGACGCCCTCCCCGCCGGCGTGATCGAGGTAGAACGCGACCGCTCGCTTTCCGACCGCGTGGCTGGACGGCCCGGCGAGGTCCGGACCCTGCGCATCGTGCTCGGCGAGGAGACCCTCGAGCTCCACGCCGCTCGGAGCGGTCTCGTCGCGACGCTCGCGCGCCGGGTCCGCGGCGTGGCGATCAGCCGACGCGAGCTCACCCTCGAAGCCTGGTCCGCGGCCCTGGCCCACGCGCTCAGCCACTTCGCCGCGGAGTCCGAAGCCGCCCGCCAGGCCCTCGAACGGATGCTCGGCGCGGGAGGTTCTGCCGGCGGCTGACCCGCTGGCCTGGGCCTTCCGGCCAGCTGCTACGCTTTCGTGGTCGGCATCGTCGAC
>DAHUZG010000102.1 GCA_027306715.1 Acidimicrobiaceae bacterium | reverse complement strand
AGGCGCTGGATCGCCTCGATCCGCTCGGAGAGGAAGCGCACCGCACGCGCCCGACCGTGCTCGGCGAGCACGCGGACACGAGCCCGCTCGGCTCGGGCCGCCGCGCCGGCCCGGTCTTCCCAGATAGCACGCATCGCCGCCGCTGCGGCGTCGAGGTCGGGATCGGCCCAGGTCTCGGCCGCGTCGTAAGGCGGTGCGTACGGCCCGACCGCGACCCGGCCGGCGGGCACCAACCACGCGGTCTGCTCGTCCATGAACTCGAGGTTGCCCGAATAGGCCGTCGCCACGACGGGCTTGCCGAGCGACATCGCCTCGGCCATTCCGAGCCCGAAGCCCTCGCTGCGGTGCAGCGAGACGTAGGCACCGCAGGACGCCAGCAGCGCACCCCGCTCGCCGGCGGTCAGGTAGGCATCTACGGCGACCACGTCGCTTCGCTCGCCGAGGACAGCCAGCAGGCGCTCGTGCTCGATCGGGCGCTGGTCGCCGTTAACGCTCTTCAGCACCAGCACCGGCCCCTCGCCGGGAGCGAAGGCGCGGCTGAAGGCTTCGAGCACGCCGAGCGGGTTCTTCCGCTCGAACGAGGACAAGAAGTCGAAGCTGAAGAGGAAGAAGAACCCCTCGGGGATGCCGAGGCGCGCCGGGTCGAAGGTGCGATCAGCCGCCGGCGGGACGATTGGGTGGGGGAAGGTGTGCACTGGCACGTCGACCACCGGCTCGACCGCCTGGCGCACGAAGCCGCTCGGTACCCAGATCTCGTCGAGCATCGCCGCGTTGGCGGCCATCTCGTCGGGCAGGTGCTCGGTCTCCCATGCCCAGCCGCCGACGTTGTAGCGGCCCTCGAAGAACGCCGGGCTGACGAGCGCCGCCCAGCCGAGCAGCTGCTCGGCATTGACCCAGATGACGTTGATCCGGCGGTCGGCGACCGGCACCCCGGCCTGGTGGAAGGGGTGCGCCTGGCGGCTCGACGGGAGGTCGACCGGGATCGTCGAGACGCCGATACGGGTGCTGGCGAGCGCGTCGAGCACGAGGCGCGCCGCCTCGCCGACCCCGAGCTCGGCGCGCAGGTAGCCGGTCAGGGTGACACCGTCGACGAGCGCGCTCGGCGGCGGCACGAACACCCCCGATGGCGCTGCCCACCAAGAGCTGTCCTCGAGGTGCGAGCGCAGCGCCGGGGGCACCTCCTCGGTGATCCCGTGGTACCCGACCCAGTGGCGGAACCCGAGGGCATCGACGGTGCCGATGCGCCGGAATGTCCATTGCAGGTCGGGCCGCTCGCTGTAGATCTCGAGCAGGTAGCGCGGGATGAGCCGTGACACGGCGCTGTGCGGGTCTCCGGTCATCAACCAGTCGAAGAACGAGCCGACGGTAGCGGGGTCGAAAGGGTCCGGCGGAGGCGCTGCTGCGGCGGCGATCACCGAGCGGCTGTCGGCTGCTGAAAGGCCGCGGCGGACGATGCGGCGCATGCGGGCGTCGAAGGGTGTCCCGGGCTCGCCCGCAGCGCCGTCGGCGCAGTGCTCGAAGGGCGCCTCGCTACCCGGTGGCGGCTCGTACGGATAGCCGGCCTGGATGAGCCGGTCGGCCTGGTGCCGGCACAGCTCCGCCAGCTCGCTGTGCTGGCTCAACAACACCCGCTGGTTCGGGTGCACGTCGGCGCTGAGCAGGTACGGCAGCCACGGGTGGAAATTCTGCAGGTGAACGAGGCGCATCGGCCTGCCACCGGCCAAGAACATGCCGCCGGCCGCGTGCCCGACCGGGCGCTCGTGGGCGTTCCACCATGCCAAGCCGTACCCCGGATCGCGCAGCAGCAGCACACCGGGATCGCCGGCAACCAGGTCAAGCATGCTCTGAGCCGCGTCGAGGTGCAGCTGGCGCTCAGCCCGCGCGGCTCGCGCCAAGCGCTGCGCCCACCATGTGGCGAACCCGACCCGATCGGCGCCGATTGCCACGATGCCCGGGTCGAGAGCGCCCCAGTCGCCGAGGCTCACATCGTCGGGGTAGCGCCCGTCGCTGGGCAGGGTGGCGAGCAGCCGCGGCACGAGCACGACGCCGGAGGACTCCGCCAGCTCACTGATCTCGTCGAGCGGGTTGACGACGACCACCTCCGGGTCGAGCACGATGACGCTCGATGCCCCCTCCGCGAGCAGGAACGTCGCCAGCCGCGGTGCCAGCACAGCTGCAAGCTCGTCGAGGGTGGTGCAGCAGGCGAGCAGATGCAGCTCGGCGGCATCGACGCCGAGGTCGCCAGGCCGCAGAAGACGGAACGGCTCGGGGCCGCCCGCGATCGCCTCGTCGGGATCGTCGACGAGGAGCACGCTGAGCACCGCACCGGGGTGGCTGGCCGAGAGCAGGCCCGACATCGCCCGTGCGTGCGGCAGGCGCGCTCGGGCGATCGCCGTGCAGACCGTCGGCGTGCCGGTCACGGCGCGAGCCGGGGTGTCGCCATGGGCCTCGATCCTACGGCGCGTGAAATAGAGTCTCCCGCCGTTGCCCGGCGCCGTTGCCCGGCGCCGTTGCCCGGCGACGTCACCGGCGACTCAATGATGTCTTGGAACCTATAGTCGCGGCGCGAGCCCCCGCTCGCCGGCGATCCTCGATCCATCTGGAGGTCGAAGAGGTGCGCGACGACGTGTCGGCAGAGCAGGTGATCGGCGACGCCGAGTTCGTCTGGCATCAGCGATTCCACCTCACCGACCGGATCGTGACCCCGGGGGCGAACGACATCGAGTGGCTGCTCTATCGCATCGAGCTGCCGCAGTCGCTGGCCGGCAAGAGCGTGCTCGACGTCGGCACCACCAACGGCGGAGCAGCCTTCACGGCCGAGCGGAGAGGGGCTGCGCACGTCGTCGCCGTCGACATCTACGATCCCGACATCTACGGATTCGACACGCTTTGCAGCGCGCTCGACTCACGGGCGGAGTTCGTCAAGGGCTCGGTCTACGAGCTGCCTAGGCTGGTGGACGGGCCCTTCGACGAGGTGCTGTTCTTAGGGGTGCTCTACCACCTGCGGCACCCGTTGCTCGCCCTCGACTCGCTCAGACAGCTCACCCGGGGGAATCTCTATGTCGAGACGGCCGTCTCGGGATCGGTGGACGACGAGCCCCGCGCCCGCTTCTACCGTCGGGGTGAGCTCCACGATGACCCCTCGAACTGGTTCGCCCCCACCGTCAGCTGCCTGGTGGACTGGGTCGAGTCCTCTGGCTTCGTCGTCGACCGGGTCGACGAGTGGCCGGAAGGCCGACCGGAACGAGCCTACGTGGCGGCGCACCTCGCAGAGGGACCTCCGGAGTGGGAGCGATTCAGCTACGAGGTCCCCCTCTCGGTGTCACCGGCACCCAGAGGTTGAGCCGAGCCCTTCGACGTGACCGGCGTCGAGGTGGCGCGCCGAATCGGGCGGCGCCCGGGAGAGGTCGCCGGCCATCGGCCGCAGGCCCCGCAGCGGATCAGTCGTTGACGGCCATCG
>DAHUZG010000101.1 GCA_027306715.1 Acidimicrobiaceae bacterium | reverse complement strand
ACGCCTGGCGCGCGGCTGGTCGACGAAGCCGGCGTAGAGCGGCATCAAGGCGGCGATCGAGGGCTCTTTGATCAGCTCACCGCTGCGGGCGTCTCGCGAGTAGAAGCACTCGGACCCGGCGTCCCAAAGGCCCTCCATCGCCGAGCGGTGCCGGTCGATCGCGGCATCGAGCCTCGGCGGGAGGATTTCACCGATCTCCCGCCCGATCGCCCGGAGGTGGGTGTTGGCACGCACGAGGATGGAATTGGAAGTGAGGTCCTCGATCGCGAACGAGCCGCGTCGCACGGCGTCGTCGCGCTCGTAGCGGCACCGGCGGATGGACCGGAGCGCGCCGTACAGGCGCAGGGCCTCGATGGTCGAGCTTCGCTGATCGGCGGGGACGTACCTCGTGTCCCAGCGCAGCCGGGTCGCTAGCCGGTCGATCCGCAGCGTGGCGACGAGCCCGAGCCACCACGGGTCGGGGGAGCGCCCGAGCAGCTCCATGAGCGGCGGGCTGTTGTCGAGGCCGGTCTCCCAGGGGTGGATCTGGACCGAGAGGCCGGACCCGGCGGCGCCTCGGTCGGCCAGCAGCCACTCGTGATAGGCGACGAGCGGCCCGTACACGCTCTGGTACCAATCCGATCGCTCGTCGCCCCGGAGCATCTCGCCGATCCGCACGACGGCCTCGGCGATCATCGGGGGCTGGCTGATGCCGCCCGTCGCCACGGCCGTCGGCGCCGAAGGGCTGACCCGGCTTCGCCAGTTCCTCCGGTCCAAGCAGTAGCGCCAGCCCTCCTCGAAGCGGATGTGGGGCACCATGCCGTTGCGCCACTGCGCGGCGAGCAGCCGGCGAAGGCCGCCCATCGCCGCCTCGAGGTCGTAGTGGCGCTGGCCGATCGCGATGAAGCAGCTGTCCCAGAGATGCTGGTGGACATAGAGCCCGCGGGCGGGCGCGACATAGCCGTCGCGGGCGTTGGCGGCGAGAACTCCGATGGCTCGCTCGAGGAGATCCCGAGGAGCCGGGCGGTCCCTGGTCGACTCGCCAGACAGGGGCGGCTGCGGGCCCGCCAACGCCGTCACGCCCCGGCTGCGGTCGCCGGCACCTCGGTGGAAAGGCGCCTCGTCGGGAACCGCCGCTCGTCGAAAACGACGAGCGAGAGGTAGGCGCCGGCCCCAAAGGGGATGGGCATCCAGAAGCTGACGAGCCGCCAGCCGATCACCGCCAGCGTGGCGATCCCCTTGGTGACGCCGCTGCCGGCGAGGAGGAGGGGGCAAGGATCGCGGCGAAGGTCCTCGACCGAGCAGGCGACGCTTCGCACCAGGCGCTCGGCAGCCTCTTGGCGAACGCGCGAGAGGGGCGCGACGAGGCGCCGGAGGACCCGCACGACGCGCTCCTCGCCCTTGGTGAACAGATAGACGAGCAGCCCGGCGCCGGTCAGCACGGCGCATCCTGCGATCGCAGCGGCCAGGTAGAGGTGGTCGAAGCCGGTGAAGGGGATCGAGGCCAGCAGCGCCAGCCAGAGCATCACGTTGAGCACCACCGACGAGCCCGGTCCCTGGCTTGCCAGGGTGAAGCAGACGTCGGCCGGCTTCACGCCGTTGCGGGTGAAGAGGCGGTAGCCGAGGGCGGCGCTGGCGGCGGAACCGGCCGGGACCACGTGCCCGAGCGCCAGCCAGGGCACGGCGACGTGGGCGAGAAGCGACCAGTGTGCCTGGCGCAGCTCGGGAAGGACGAAGTATCCGGCGATCACGGCGAGCGCGGCGAGGGTCACGACGAGGCGGGCCGCCCTCCAGAGAGGGCGCCGTCGGACGGTAAGCACCTCGGAGGTGGCGCAGGCGCCCGGGCCGCTCGCCGTGTCGTCGAGCTGCGGGGGCCCGGGTGCACCGGCGACGACGGCGACGGCGCTCATGCGGCGATCGAAGCCGGCCGGTCTGTGCCTCTCTTCGGTGCCCGCTCGTCCTGGCGGGAGGGCTGGAACAGGTAGTTGCGGGTGCCGGGCTCGATCGAGCGAGCCGGCCACCATCCCCGCTGCCAGCTGTACATCTTGTAGCCGCAGCTGAACAGCCAGGAAGTGACGTCTTCGGGCGTGCGCTCG
>DAHUZG010000100.1 GCA_027306715.1 Acidimicrobiaceae bacterium | reverse complement strand
TCGCCCGATTCGAGGAGGGCCTCAAGGTGATGGAGCGGCTGTGGAGCGAGCCGGAGGTGACGCTCACGGGGCGCTTCCTGCAGCTCGAGCGGGCGACGATGGGCCTGAAGCCGGTCCAGCGTCCGCATCCGCCGATCTGGTTCGGCGGCAACCATCCCGACGCCTTGCGCCGCGCCGTGCGCCTCGGCCAGGGCTTCATCGGCGCCGGCTCGCAGCCGACGGAGCGCTACGCCAGCCAGGTCGCGACCGTGCGTGCCGAGCTCGAGGCGAGGCACCAGGAGGGCTTCCGGATCGCGAAGCGCGTCTACCTCGCCCTCGACGACGACGCCGGCCGAGCCCGCCAGCGGCTCACCGAGGTCCTCGGCATCATCTACCCGCGCCTCTCCGCCGACGAGGCGCTCTCCTTCACGGTGCACGGGCCGCCCGATGCCTGCGTCGAGGGCCTCCAGGCGGTCGCCGACGCCGGCGCCGAGCTGATCGTGCTCAACCCGCTCTTCGACGAGCTCGAGCAGATGGAGCGCCTCGCCGCCGAGGTGCTGCCCCGGCTCACCGGGGCGAGCCGGCGAGGCTGACGCCGGGGCCAGGGCGGCTCCGCGCAGCGGTAGGGCGGCGGTGGGGCGGCGGGGAATCCACCCCAGCGCGACCTTCTGCTGGCAGCATGAGGACCCATGGGAACCGCCAACAGCCGGCGACGGCGACAGCAGCTGCGACGGGAGCGCCATCGCCGTCGCTTCGAGGAGTCGGGCAGCACGCACCGAGCCGCCGACGGCGCAGGAGCGGAACGGGCCGGACGCGCCCCGGCCGATGGGCGCGCGGTGGTGGCCGTAATCGTCGCCGCCGTTTATCGCGGCACGCCCGAGGCGCCCGAGCTTGTCGCCGCGCTGGCGGCCGGCCGTCTCCTGCCGGGCGGGGCCGGCGCCGTCGTCGGAGCCCTCGGTGATCAGCTGTCGCGCTGCGCGTCGAGCTGCCGGGCCGGAAGGTGGCTGCCGCCCGAGCTGCGGCGAGTCGTCCGCCGGCGCCTCGGCGCCGGCTCGCTCAGCCTGCTCGATGCCGTGCTCGGCTCCGGTCCGATCCCCCTCGAGCCGTCCTCGCCGGCATGGCGGGAGCAGGTGGGCGCAGCCGTGACCCTCGCCGGCGTGCTCTGGCACCTGCCGCCGCTGCCTGCGGTGTCCACGGCTCGGCCGTCTCCCGACGTCGGCGGCAGCGCCCACGGCCGCATCCTCGAGCGGGTGCGTGGCCTGCTCGCCAAGGCCGAGGCGACGACCTTCCCCGAGGAAGCCGACGCCTTCACCGCCAAGGCGCAGGAGCTGCTCGCCCGCCACAACCTCGACCGGGCCGCCGTCGAGTCACAGGACTGCACGCGCCCGGCGGCCGCGGCGATGCGCCGCGTCTGGATCGACGAGCCGTACCTGGCCGCCAAGGGACTTCTCCTCCATGCCGTGGCGCGGGCGAACCGCTGCTCGACCGTACAGGTCGGCGACCTCGGGCTCGTGGTCGCCGCCGGGCACGACGACGACCTCGACACCGTCGAGCTGCTGTTCACCTCGCTCCTCGTCCAGGCGACGACCCAGCTGACCGCCGCCGGCAGGCACGCCGCCAGCGGCGCCCGGCCCCGCAGCCGCTCCTACCGGCAGAGCTTCCTCGTCGCCTTCGCCCAGCGGATCGGCGAGCGCCTGCAAGAGGCAGCGTGTGCGAGCGAGCACGAAGCCGCCAGGACCCACGGGCAGGCGCTCGTGCCGCTGCTCGCCGCCCGGGGGGCTGCTGCGGAGGAGGCGATCCACGCCACCTTCGCCAAGCTCGGACGGGTCCGCCTCTCGGCGAGCGACCCGCTCGGTTGGGCGGCGGGCACCGCTGCCGCCGACCTCGCCGAGCTATCGGCCCGTGCCGGCGTCGCCGGCGAGACGAGCGGCGAGACCGCGCCCTCCGGCCGACTGTCGGCCGCCGGCTGAGCGGGGCTCGGGCCATCGCGAGGTCGGCCGCCGACGTCGCGTCAGCGACAGAGAGGCAACGCTCCGGCACAGCTCAGGGGCACGCGGCGTCGGAGCCCCGGGCACGCGGCGTCGGACCGGGGAGCGCGCTGCTCGCTCAGCCGCTCCTCGTGCCGGCGATGTTCAGCCCGGCGGTGTTGAGCGCCACGGCGGCGCGGACGAGCTCGACGAAGGCGTCCTCGTCGAGCGGCTCGCCCTCGTGGAGGTCGATGGCCCGCCGGGTGCTGCCCTCGAGGCTCGAGTTGAACAGCCGGCGCGGGTCCGCCAGCGACGCCCCCTTGGCGAAGGTCAGCTTGACGGCTGACTTGTAGACCTCGCCGGTGCAGATGATGCCGGCGTGCTCCCAGACCGGAACGCCGGGACTCGTCGGCTTGCGCCACTTGATCGTCTCGACGACCTCGGGGTCGGCGCGCGCGACGAGCGCCCGCACCCGCGCCAGCGCCTGGCCTCGCCAGTCGTCGAGCGCCTCGATGCGCTCGTCGATCTCGACCGACGCCGGCGTCACCTCATGCCCAGCCTCTGCTGCCATGGGCGAACGGTAGCGGGGCCACGTGCGCCGCGTCGATGGCCGCGAGACCTTCTGAGCCGGGCAGCCGGGTCACAGCGCCAAGAGCCGCAGCCCCATCTCCTCGGCGGCGACGCTCTAACGGGTGTCGAGGAGCCGGAGCAGGCGACCGCTCCGATGAGCGCCGTCGCGAGCTGGCTCGAGGTCACGCCGCTCGACGAGCCGAGGGCATCGGGTCTTTCGAGGACATCGGGTCTTTCGAGGACATCGGCTGTGCCGGTTCGGCGTCCCAACGACCTCGAGCGCGCCGCTACGAAAGGCGCTCGACGATCATCGCCATGCCCTGACCGCCGCCGACGCACATCGTCTCGAGGCCGATCGTCTTGTCGAGGGTCTCGAGGTCGTTGAGCAGCGTGGTCATGATGCGGGCTCCGGTCATCCCGAACGGGTGGCCGAGGGCGATCGCCCCCCCGTGCGGGTTGAGCTGCTCGCCGAAGGGGTCGATGCCGACTTCACGACAGACGGCGAGCACCTGGGAGGCGAAGGCCTCGTTCAGCTCGACGACGTCGACGTCGCCGATCGCCATCCCCGCCCGGGCAAGGACACGGCCGATCGCCTCGATCGGCCCGACGCCCATGATCTCGGGCTCGATCCCCGACACCGCCGAGGCGACAAGGCGCGCCCGCGGCCGCAGCCCGAGCGACGCGGCGCGCCCTTCGCTCATCACGACGACCGCCGCCGCCCCGTCGTTGAGCGGGCAGGAGTTGCCGGCGGTCACCGAGCCGTCCGGGCGGAACGCCGGCGGCAGCGAAGCGAGCCTCTCGACGCTCGACTCGCGCCGCGGCCCGTCATCGACCGACACGTCTTGGTAGGCGACGATCTCGCGCCCGAACACGCCGGCGTCCTGGGCGGCCACGGCACGCTCCTGGGAACGCTGGGCGAAGCGATCCATCTCCTCGCGGCCGATCTTCCAGCGCTCGGCGACGTTCTCGGCGGTCATCCCCATCGGGATGTAGACGTCGGCGATCTCCGCGGTGTCACCGAACAGCTTCGGGTGCAGCTCGTCGAGGCTGCGCGGCATGGCGTCGACCTGCGACACCGACTCCACCCCGGCGGCCACGAAGACCTCCCCCTCGCCGGCGCGCACCGCGTGGAAGGCCATCCGGATCGCCTGCAGGCTCGAGGCACAGAAGCGGTTCACCGTCGTTCCCGGCACGCTCGCCGGCAGCCCGGCAAGCAGGGCGGCGCGGCGCGCCAGGTTCATCCCCTGCTTCTGCTCGGGGAAGGCGCAGCCGGCGACGACGTCCTCGATGTCGGCCGGATCGAGCCCCGGACAGGCCGCCACGGCCTCGGAGATGGCGAAGGCAAGCAGGTCGTCCGGGCGCGCCGCGGTGAGCGAGCCCTTCTGGGCACGACCGATCGGGGTGCGCACGGCCGCGACGACGACCGCCTCAGGCATCGGGAGCACCGGCGACGAGGAAGACGATCTCACCGGCGAGAGCGGGCTTGTCCTGTCCCTCGATCTCGACGGTGATGGCGACCCGGAAGAGCGTGCCGAGCTGGCGTGGCTCGGAGCCGAGCAGCCGGGCGTGCAACCGGACACGCGAGCCGGCCGGCACCGGCGAGGTGAAGCGGATCTTCTCGGTGCCGTAGTTCACACCGAGCACGGCGTCGGAGAGCTGCACGATCTCCTCGTACATCGCCGGCACGAGCGACAGGGTGAGAAAGCCGTGGGCGACGGTCGTCCCGAACGGGCCCTTGGCCGCCGCCTCGGCGTCGACGTGGATCCACTGGTGATCGTCGGTGGCATCGGCGAACAGGTCGATCTGGCGCTGGCCGATCGTCCGCCACGAGCTCACGACGAGGTCGTGCTCACCCGAGGAGGAGAGCTCCCCGATGGTCGTCGTTGTCATGGGCTCCGCTCCTCCCGCCTGCGCTCGGCGAGCCGGCGGCCTCGTGCAGTCTGCCGTTCCCCGAGGCCTGCCTGCCAGCGCCGGCGGCTCACCCGAGCTGCACGGACCCGCCGCCGGCGCGGGTCATGCCGGCGAGCATCCCGGCCGGCGAGACTCCCTCGGGGTAACGCTCGAGCAGCGCAGCGAGCAGCCGGTCGGGGTCCCAGCCGCCCTCGGAGACGAACAGCTCGCCGGACTCCCAGCCGCGCAGCGCGTTCACCGTCCCGCCCATCACGAAGAACACCTGGCCGGTGATGTGCTGCGCCTCGTCGGCGCAGAGGGCCACGACGATGTGCGAGTTGTGCGCCGGGTCCCAGGCGTCGAACCCCTCCCCGGCGGCGAGCGCCCCGAAGGCGGACTCGGTCATCCGCGTGCGGGCGTTCGGCGCCAGGCAGTTGACGGTCACGCCGTAGCGCTGCAGCTCCTGGGCGGCGATCAGGCTGAAGGCGGCGATGCCGGCCTTGGCAGCTCCGTAGTTGGCCTGCCCGACGTTGCCGAAGACGCCCGACGGGCTCGAGGTGTTGATCACCCGGGCCCGCACCTCCTCGCCCGCCTTGGACTGCTCGCGCCAGTGCAGGGCTGCGTGATGGGTCGGGCCGAAGTGACCCTTCAGGTGGACGGCGATGACGGCGTCCCACTCGCCCTCGTCCATGTTGACAAGCATCCGGTCGCGAAGGATCCCGGCGTTGTTGACGAGAATGTCGAGCCGGCCGAAGCGCTCGATCGCCGTCTCGACGAGATGCCGTGCGCCGCCGAAGTCGGCGACGTCGTCGGCGTTGGCGATCGCCTCCCCGCCGAAGCCCTCGATCTCGGCGACGACCTGCGCCGCCGGGGTGCTGTCGGCACCCTCACCGCTCAGGCTGGCGCCGAGGTCGTTGACGACCACCCGCGCCCCTACCCGGGCGAGGGCGAGCGCGTGCTCGCGGCCGATGCCGCGGCCGGCCCCGGTAACGATCGCCACCTTCTTTTCGAGTGCCGGCACGCCGCCCCCTTCCCGCGGGGCCTGGTCACCGCGACCCCCGGCGCGTACTGTAGCTGCGTGGACCTCGGCGACTCCCCCGGCGAAGCGGCCTTCCGCTCCGAGGTGCGGGCCTTCCTCGAGGCCGAGCTCCCCTCCCCCGGCGGCGTCGAGTGGAGCCGCCGGCTGCAAGACGCCGGGCTGGCCGGGGTCACCTGGCCGGTCCCCTACGGCGGGCGCGGGGCCCCGTACAGCTTCCAGGCGATCGTGCTCGAGGAGATGGCCCGCGCCGAGGCGCCGAACCACGCCAACCCGATCGGGATCGGTATGGCCGGGCCGACGATCATGTTCCACGGCAGCGAGCAGCAGAAGCGCCGCTACCTGCCGAAGATCCTCTCTTCCGAGGAGATCTGGTGCCAGGGCTTCTCCGAGCCCGGCTCGGGCTCGGACCTGGCCTCGCTGCGGACACGTATCGAGGTCCTCGACGACCACTTCCTCGTCAACGGCCAGAAGGTGTGGTCGTCCTTCGCCCACCTCGCCGACTACTGCATCCTGCTTGCACGAAGCGACCCCGGGTCGAGCCGCCAGGCCGGGCTCACCTATGTGATCTGCGACATGCACGCCGCGGGCGTCGAGGTGCGCCCGCTGCGCCAGATCACCGGAGAGGCCGAGTTCAACGAGATCTTCTTCAACGACGTCGTCGTGCCGCGCGACAACCTGCTCGGCGAGATCGGCGGCGGCTGGACGGTGGCGATGACAACCCTCTTGCACGAGCGTGGCACCCTCGGCATCGCGCTCACCGGCGTGCTCGACGGCCAGGTGCGCCGGCTCGTCGGCCTCGCCGGGCGCACCGCCCGAACCGACCCGCTCGTGCGCGACCGCGTCGCTCGCGAATGGATCGAGCTGCAGGCGCTCAAGTTCACCAATTACCGCTCGCTGACCACCCTTGTCAGGACCGGCATGCCCGGGCCGGAGGGCTCGATCGCCAAGCTCCACTGGTCCGAGCAGAACCAGCGGCTGACCAAGCTGGCGATGGAGCTGCTCGGCGGCGTCGACGACGGCTACTGGGGCCACCAGCAGCTGCGCAGCCGGGGCAACACCATCGAGGCGGGGACGTCGGAGATCCTGCGCAGCATCATCGCTGAGCGGGTGCTCGGCCTGCCGAGGTCGCGCTGATGGATTTCGCCTTCTCCGAGGAGCAGGAGCACCTGCGCGTCGAGGCGCGCCGCTACCTCGCCGAGCGCTACCCGGCCGCTGCCGTGCTCGAGCCGGGAGGCTGGAGCGAGATCGCCTCGCTCGGATGGACCGGCATCTCTGTTCCCGAGGCGGCGGGCGGGGCGGGGCTCGGCTTCCTCGAGGAGGCCGTGCTGTTCGAGGAGATGGGACGGGCGCTCTACCCCGGCCCGTACTTCGCCACCGTCGGGCTCGCCCTGCCGGCGCTCTCGCCCGAGCAGCAGGCACGCGTCGCCTCGGGCGAGAGCAGCTTCTCGCTCGCCCTCGGCGCCTGGCCGGTGCCGTCGGCCGAGATCGTCGACGAGGTCGTCATCCTCGAAGAGGGGCCCCTTGCCGCTGCTGTACGCCAGCGGGCCCTGGCTGCGCTCGCCCTCGAGGCGGTCGGTATCGCCGCCGCGGCGCTGGCGCTCGGCGTCGAGCACGCCAAGACCCGCGAGCAGTTCGGCAAGCCGATCGGCACCTTCCAGGCTGTCTCGCACAAGCTCGCCGACACCTACCTCGAGACCGAGCTGGCACGCTCGCTCGCCTACTGGGCGGCGTGGTGCGTGGCGAGCGACGACGCCGAGACCGCCGTCGCCGTCGCCGCGGCGAAGTCCTACGCCGCTGATGCGGCGGTCGACGCCTGTGAGCGCTCGATCCAGGTTCACGGAGGGATGGGCTTCACCTGGGAGCACGTGCTGCACCGCTACTACAAGCGGGCGATGGCGATCCAGGCCTACGGCGGCTACGCCTCGCACTGGCGTGGCGTGGTCGCCGGCCACCTGCTCGACAGCGACTGAGCCCGGCGGGCGCGGGTCGGCACGGTCAGCACCGGTCAGGCTGCACGGGCGAGAGGGTCGAGAGGGGAAGCGCTGTGGACGGCTTGATGATGGACTTCCCGCTGACGCTGCCGCCGCTGCTGCGGCGCGTCGAGACGTACTTCGGCCACAAAGAGGTGGTCACACGCCTTCCTGACCGGTCGTTCCACCGCTACGGCTATGCCGACATGGCGCGGCGGGCGAGACAGCTCGCCGTCGCCCTCGGGCAGCTCGGCCTCGGCCACGGCGATCGCGTCGCGACGCTCTGCTGGAACCACTACCAGCACCTCGAGGCGTACTTCGGCGTGCCGTGCGGCGGCTACGTGCTGCACACGATCAACATCCGCCTGCACCCGAGCGACGTCTCCTACGTCGTCAACCATGCCCGGGACAAGGTGCTGCTCGTCGACCGCAGCATCTGGCCGCTCTACGAGGCGATCCGCGACGAGGTCGAGCTCGAGCACGTCTTTGTCATCGAGGACAGCTACGAGGACCTGCTTGCCACCGCCGACCCCGGCGACTGGTCCGACCCCGGCATCGAGGAGCACGCGGCTGCGGCGATGTGCTACACGAGCGGCACCACCGGGCGCCCGAAGGGCGTCGTCTACTCGCACCGCTCGACGGTCCTTCACGCGATGGGCGTCGCCGCGATGTCGCCGTTCGGGATCTCGCTCGGCGAGGGTGACTCGCTCCTGCCGGTCGTGCCGATGTTCCACGTCAACGCCTGGGGCTACCCGTACCTGGCCGCGATGCTCGGCTCGAAGATCGTCTTTCCCGGGCCCTACCTCGACCCCGAGAGCCTGCTCGACGACTTCGTCGCCGAGGGCGTCACCTGCTCGGCCGGCGTGCCGACGCTCTGGCTCGGGATCCTCCGCCTGCTCGACGCCGACCCCGGCCGCTGGGACCTCTCCCGGCTGCGCGGGATGCTCTCTGGCGGCTCGGCCGCTCCGCGGACGATGATCGAGGCCTTCAAGGAGCGTCACGGCATCACCGTCGTACAGGGCTGGGGGATGACCGAGACCTCGCCGGTGGCGTCGGTCACCGATCCCGTCGGCGAGCTGCGTCAGGCCGACCCCGAGAGGCTCTACGACATCGCCACCTCGACCGGGATGCCTCTCCCGTTCGTCGAGGTGCGCGCCCGCGCCGGCGAGAGCGAGGTGCCGTGGGACGGCGAGTCGATGGGAGAGCTCGAGGTACGCGGGCCGTGGGTGGCGAGCAGCTACTACGAGGCACCCGAGGCAGCCGACCGCTGGACCGAGGACGGCTGGTTCCGCACCGGCGACATCGTCACCATCGAGCCGGCCGGCTACATCCGGATAAAGGACCGTACGAAGGACGTGATCAAGTCCGGCGGCGAGTGGATCTCCTCGGTCGATCTCGAGAACGCGCTGATGGGCCACCCCGCCGTCGCCGAGGCCGCGGTGATCGCCATCCCCGACGACACCTGGCTCGAGCGGCCGCTGGCGGTCTGCGTGCTGAAGCCGAACGAGTCCGCCACCGCCGAGGAGCTGATCGCCTATCTCGCGCCGCAGTTCGCCAAGTGGTGGCTGCCGGACCGGTTCGAGTTCGTCGCCGAGATCCCGAAGACCTCGGTCGGCAAGTTCAGAAAGAGCGCGCTGCGCGAGCAGTTCGCCGGGCCGGCGTCGCAACTTCCCCGCTGAGAATGCGACTCGGGCTCGCCCTTGGCTACGCCGCCGGCGCGACGAGCCCGCTCGACCTCGTCGCGCTGGCGGTCGAGGCGGACCGCCTTGGCTACGACTCCGCCTGGGTGTCCGAGGCGTGGGGCAACGACGCCGTCAGCGTGCTGTCGTACCTGGCGGCACGGACCTCGCGGATCAAGCTCGGCTCGGGCGTCCTGCAGATGCCGGCGCGCACGCCGGCGATGACCGCAATGACCGCCGCCACCCTCGACCTGCTCTCAGCGGGGCGCCTGCTCCTCGGCCTCGGGACCTCCGGCCCACAGGTCGTCGAGGGCTGGCACGGCCGGCCCTGGGGCAAGCCGTTGCAGCTCACCCGCGAGTACGTCGAGGTGCTGCGCTCTGCGCTGGCGCGCGAGACGGTCGAGCTGCGCGGCTCGCAGCTGACGATCCCCTACGACGGGCCGGGAGCGACCGGCCTCGGCAAGCCGCTCAAGCTGATGATGCAGCCGCTGCGTGCCGAGGTCCCGATCTACCTCGCCGCGCTCGGCCCACGACACGTCGCTCTCGCCTTCGAGATCGCCGACGGCTGGCTGCCGCTGTTCCTCTCCCCCGAACGCGGCCGCGACGCCATCGGGTTCACGCCGCGTGAGGGATTCGACATCGCCCCCTCGGTGCCGGTGGTGATCGGTGACGACCTCGCCGCCGCACGCGACGCCGTGCGCCCCGGGATCGCGCTCTACGTGGGCGGGATGGGCGCCAAGGGGAGGAACTTCTACAACGACCTCGTCTCTCGTTACGGCTACGAGCGTGAGGCTGAGCTCATCCAGCAGCTCTACCTCGAGGGAAAGGTCCGCGAGGCGAGTGCCGCGGTGCCCGACGCCCTCGTCGACGAGGTGGCGCTCGTCGGGCCGCCGGGGCGGATCGCCGAGCGGCTGGCGGTGTGGCGTGAGTCGGGTGCGTCGAGCCTGCTCGTCCAGGCGCGCGACGCCGAGACCTTGCAGGTGATGGCCGAGCTGGCGCTCTGATCGAGCTGGGGCGCTGACCGAGCTGGGGCGCTGATCGAGCTGGGGCGGCCGACCCCGTCGTGCTCGTCCGGCCCGGGCGCCGGGAGAGCTAGGGTTGAGCCGTGCTCGCCCCCGGCATCGTCGCTCCGGCCTTCGATCTGCCCGACCAGGACGGCTCGATGCACTCGCTCGAACGCCTGCGCGGCCACTTTGTGCTGCTGTGGTGGTACCCGAAGGCCTCGACACCCGGCTGAACGATCCAGGGCCAGGGCCTGCGTGACAGGTCCAGCGGATTCGCCCGGGCCGACTGCGTCGTGCTCGGTGCGTCGTTCGACACGCCCGAGGACAACCGTGCGTTCGCCACCGCGCAGCAGTTCGGGTTTCCCCTGCTGTCTGACCTCGACAAGCAGGTCGGGCGCGCCTACGAGGTTCTCCGGTCAGAAGACGAGCAGTACGCCGACTTCCCCTTGCGCATCGCCTACCTCATCGGCCCCAACGGGGTGATCCTCCGCTCGTACGAGGTGAGCGATGTCGCCGGCTTCGCCGAGGCCGTTCTCGCCGACCTGGGCGCCCTTCAGTCGAAGTGAGCGGGCCGAAGTGAGCCGGCCCGCCTCTGCGGCGGGCCGATCGCTCTCCCCCACCCGCATCCCGATCGCGGCGCGTCCCGAGGACGCCGCCGCGGTGGCAGCGGATCTGGCGGCGCGCGTCTCCGAGGTCGCCCGCGGGGCGACGCGCGCAGCGGTTCTCGGGGTCAACGACGGCCTCGTCACCAACGTCTGTCTGATCCTCGCCGTCGCCGGGGCGCACGCCAGCTCAGGAAGCGTCCGCCTTGCCGGCTTCGCCAGCCTCCTCGCCGGCTCGTTCTCGATGGCGGCGGGCGAATGGGTCTCGGTGCGCAGCCAGGTCGAGCTGCTCCAGAGCCTGATCGGCGGCCTGCGCCAGCTGATCAGCCGCAATCCCCGCGTCATAGTCGGCGAGCTCGCCGCCCGCCTCGAGGAGGCCGGACTCGGACGGTCGACCGCCCGGATCGCGAGCACCGAGGTCCCTCTCGACGAGCCGCGCTTTCTCCGCTTCTGCTCGACGACGCTGTTCGGGATCGACCCCGACGCCCTCGGCTCCCCGCTCGCTGCTGCGGGCAGCTCGCTCGGGCTCTTCGCGCTCGGCGCCCTCGTCCCTCTCGTCCCCTGGTTCTTCACCCGCGGCGGGGAGGCGACCTGGCTCTCGATCGCGCTCACCGGCAGCGCCAGCGTGGCGGCCGGCGCCTACATCGCCCGCTCGAGCGAGCGACCGCTGCTCTACGGGGCCGCCCGCCAGCTCGCCATCGTCGCCGCAGCGAGCGCCGTCACCTACGGCATCGGGCGGCTCTTCGGCGCCGCCGTCGGCTGACCGCACCGGCGCCCGACGACAGGATCTGACGAGGCATGATGCGGCGAGGCGAGCCGGCGACCGGGGGCGAAGCGCTGCGCAGGGCGCGGCGGATGCCGACCGGCGGCCACTCGGGCGTTGTCCTTACAGGCGCCGTGCCACGACATCGCCCTGGCGCTCGTCGGCTCGTACGAGGCGCATCACGGCGTCGATGAGAGCGAGGTGGCTGAGCGCCTGCGGGAAGTTGCCGAGCTGGCGGCCCGTCGCCGGGTCGAGCTCCTCGGCGTACAGGCCGAGCGGGCTCGCCGCGGCGAGCAGGCGCTCGCACAGCTCGCGCGCCCGGGTCAGCTCGCCGATCTCGGTCAAGGCCGAGACGAGCCAGAACGAGCACGTCGTAAAGCTCGCCTCCGGCTGGCCGAGACCGTCGTCGGTCGTCTCGGTGCGGTAGCGCAGGACCATCCCCTCCTCGCTCAGCTCGTCGGCGATCGCGAGCACCGTCGCCGCGATACGCGGGTCGTGCGGGGGCAGGAAGCCGATCAGCGGGAGCAGCAGCAGCGAGGCGTCGAGCTCGGACGACCCGTAGTGCTGGGTGAAGCGGCCGCGGGCGTCGACGCCGTGGGTGCACACGTCGGCGTGGATCTCTCCGGCGGCGGCCAGCCAGCGGGCGGCGCGCTCGGCGTCGGCGTGGAGGGCGGCGATCTGGCTGCCGCGCTCGGCGGCCAGCCAGCACATCGCCTTGGAGAGGGTGAAGTGCCGGGGCTCGCCGCGCACCTCCCAGATGCCGCGGTCGGGCTGGCGCCAGCACGCGAGGGCCGCCTCGACAGTGGTGACGACGATGCTCCAGGATCGCTCGGAGAGCGCGTCACGGTTGCGCACATGCTGGTAGACGCAATCGACGATCATGCCGAAGATGTCGTGCTGCTCCTGCTCGATCGCCGCGTTGCCGACCCGCACCGGCGCCGCGTGCTCGTAGCCGGAAAGGTGCTCGAGCACCCTCTCCTCGCCGAGCGGCTCGCCGTTCACGCTGTAGAGGATGGACAGCCGCCGCCGCTGCCCGGCACCGTCGGGGTCGCTGCGGCGGGAGCTGTCGAGCTCGAGCATGTCGCCGAGGAAGGCGAGGAAGTCCTCGGCCTCGGCGTCGAAGCCAAGCGCGTGCAGGCCCCACATCGCAAAGGCCGAGTCGCGTACCCAGCTGTAGCGGTAGTCCCAGTTGCGCTCGCCGCCGGGGTGCTCGGGAAGCGACGTCGTCGGCGCCGCGAGCAGCGCCCCCGTCGGCGTGTAGCACAAGCCCTTCAAGGTGAGCGCGCTGCGCTCGAGCGCGCCGCGCCCGGCGTGGTCGGGAAGCTCGCCGGCGTCGAGCCAAGCTCGCCAGAACGCCTCTGTCTCGCCGGTGAGACGGCCCAGCTCCTCGAGCGCGGTGGGCACCGGCCGGTCCGACCAGCCAAGCGAGACGAAGCAGGTCTCGCCCTCGTGCAGGCGATGCCGGGCGAGCACGTTCCGCCCCTCGATGCCGAGGCGCAAATTGCCGCCGAGCAACAGCCGGCTGTGCCCGGGCGTCGAGGTGGCGACCGCGTCGTAGCCCGGTCCGGCGTACTCCCAGCTGGCGTCGATCCTGCCGTAGTCGAACGCCGGCGCGCACTTGAGGGTGAGGTCGACGACGCCGTGCACGCAGCGGGCGATGCGGACGAGGACGTGGCGCGCGTCGAAGTCCGTCGGCGTCCGCCGGTGCAGCGCCGAGCGGTCGGCGGTGCGGTGCCAGGGGCCGACAGCGAGGAAGTCGGTGACGACGAGCCAGCCGGTGCGGGTCTGCCAGGTCGTCTCGAGCACCATCGTGCCGGGCACGTAGCGGCGGCTCGAAGGGATCGAGAGGTCCGCCGGCCCGAGGCGGAACGAGCCGGCGGAGCGGTCGAGGATGCTGCCGAAGACGCTGGCGTCGTGGGGGTGCGGCAGGCACATCCACTCGATCGCCCCGCTCGGCGCGACAAGGCAGTTGTTCTCGCAGTCCGAGAGGAAGGCGTAGTCGGCGATGGGCGGGAAGGGGGAGAGCACGCGCGTCGCCTCGAGGCCCGCCGGTTCCACGAGAAGCTGAGGGAGCAGGTTCATCGCCACCCCGACCCGAGCGGACGCGGGCGCGCCCCGCGTCTGTCTGCACTAACGACCGCTCCCGACCTGGTCAGCAGATCCTCAGCAGTTTCGACGTCAGCGTCAGGTTCTATACTCTATAGATCTGCTATATTCGGTGAAGTATGGCTGTGCGAGGTACGGCTGTGCGAGCCGGGAACCCCCCGAACCCCTACACGCCCGGAGCCGGCGACCGGCCGCGCGCCCTCGTGGGACGATCGGATCAGCTGGCCCTGGCAGAGAGCGTGCGCTCCCAGCTCGAGGCCGGCTACTCAGCGAACAGCCTCGTCTACGTGGGCCTGCGCGGAGTCGGCAAGACCGTGTTGCTCAAGGAGATCGCCGACCGGCTCGCCGGTGCGGGGTGGTACGCCCCCTACCTCGAGCTGCGCCGTGGCCTGGCAGTCGACTCGGCACTCGCTTCAGTCGCCGAGCGTGGCGCCGCCCACCTCCGCCCCGGCGCCAAGCTGACACGACAGGTGGGTCAGCTCCTGCGTCGTGGCGGCGGCCTGCAGGTGCTCGGCAGCGGCGGCAACCTCGGCGCCAGCCGCAACCTGCCCGCTTACGACGACCTCGCCAGGGTGCTCGCCTCGCTGTCAGAGGCTGCTCGTGAGGACGGGCTCGGAGTGGCGCTGGTCGTCGACGAGCTGCAGGCGGTCACGATCGCCAACCTCGGTGCGCTCGTGCACGTCGTCCAGGACCTGCGGGACCGGCTGCCCTTCGCCTTGATCGGCGCCGGTCTGCCACATCTGCCTTCCTACATCGCCAAGGCCGCCACCTACACCGAGCGGTTCCGCTACGAGCCGACCGACAAGCTCCACGATCGGGAGGCGCGAGCCGCCGTCGTCGAGCCGGCAGCGGCCGAGGGGGTGAGCTGGAACGACGAGGCGCTGGCCCGAGTCGTCGCGGCCGCCGACGGATATCCGTACTTCCTCCAGCTCTACGCCTTCGAGGCCTGGCAGGAAGCCGCGCGCTCCGGTGCGATCGAGAGCATCAGGCTCGCCGACGTGCAGGCGGCTGAGCCGGTGGCGCAACGGCAGATCGAGGCAGGGATCTACGGCGTCCGATTCGAGGGCGCCAACCAGACCGAGCGCCGGTATCTCTTTGCTCTGTCGGAGATCATGGGGGGAGCTGCCGACCAGGTGCGCTCGGGCGACGTCGCTCGTGCGCTCGACCTCAAGCTCTCTGCGGTCTCGCCCACCCGTGACGCGCTGATCCGCAAAGGCATCATCCATGCTCCCGAGCACGGGGTGCTCGCCTTCTCGATCCCGGGTTTCCGCCAGTACATCGAGCGCCGCCGCGCTGACGAGGGTTGAGCCGCGTCAGTCGAGCAGCAGCGGCGGCGGCGGCGCTCATCGGGACCAGCTGGACGTCCGGGTCGAAGCTATGGGGTGCGGCGAGCGATGAGCCTCACCGACCCGAGCAATGTCCTCGACGAGGCACCGACGGCAAGGGCGCGGCCGACGATCTCGTGGCGGCGCGCCAGCCGGAGAAGGGCGACGGCTCTTCGGTCGAGGCGGACCCTCAGCCATCTCCAGCCGGTACGGCGGAGGTCGTAGCGACCCTGGCCGAGGACCATGGTCCGCCGGGCGGCCCTGCGCGGAGCGGCCCTGCGCGGAGCGGCCCTGCGCCGGACGGCCCTGCGCCGGACGGCCCTGGGCGGGACAGCCCTCGGCGGGACGGCCCTGCGCCGGTCGCGACGCCGCGCCGTCGCTGTGTCCCCGGCGACACCGGAGCGGTGCCCGGTGCTCTTCGGCCTCACCGTCGTGGCGACGCGGGCGGCGATCTCGAGGGTGCCGCGACAGTGGGATCTGGCGCAGTACACCTGCAGCATCACGCTGTCGCGCCTCACGCGCAGCAGGCGATCTCCGAGGCGCAGCGCCGGGCGCACGGGCGAGGTGCGCGAGCCCGAGCCGGAGCCTGTTGCCCCGCTCGTCGGGGGGCTTGCAGCCGGCGGCGGCGGCATCGGCTGGTCGAGCGGCACCGGGGGCGGTGACCCGGAGGCGGCCGGATAGGCGAAGCTGGAGGCGCTGCTCGTCGCCGAGCTCTCGCCGGCGTTGGTGACGATGACCTCGACGGTGCCGCTCCCGGCGGGAACGACGACCTCGAGCTCGCTCGGCGAGACATAGCGCGTCGCTGCCTGCACCGACCCGAAGCTGGCGGTGCTCGCCGGGGTGAACCCCGAGCCGGTCACGACGAGCGTGCTGCCCGGCGCGCCCGAGGAGGCCGAGAGGTCGCCCACCACCGGCGGTGCGGGGACGAAGGCGTCGAGGCCGCCCTGCATGTGGCCGGAGCTGTCCTGATACCAGCCGGCGACGACGCAGGTCCCGTCGACGCCGCACGCCGGGCTCTCGAACCAGGAGCTCGCCGAGGCACCGCTCGGTTCGCTGCTGTCGGAGGGGAGCGGCGCCGCCTGCGCCGACCACGACGCGCCGGCGGGGGTCTCCAAGAGCCCCCAGGACAGTCCCGAGGAGTCGGAGTAGTACCCGACGGCGATACAGCCCGTCGCCGCGGCACACGAGATCCCGACGAGCTGGGCGTACTGGTGGTCGTTGGTCGTCTCGTCACCCGGGCTGCGGCCGGCCGGGTTCGTCGCCGGCTCGGGGGCGGCCGTCGCGCTCCAGCTGCCTGAGGCGAGGGTGTCGATGAGACCCCAGTCGTAGTTGCCGGCGTCCTCGTAGTTGCCGACGGCGACACAGCTGCTCGCCGAGGAGCAGGACACGGCGGCCAGGTT
>DAHUZG010000098.1 GCA_027306715.1 Acidimicrobiaceae bacterium | reverse complement strand
TCGCCGAGGCGGGCGCAGACGATCTCGTCGAACAGCGGGGCCAGCGGGGCCACGACGAAATCGAGGGCACCGGTGATGAGCAAGGTGTGGTGGCCACGAGCGCGGTGCGCCCGAAGGCGCGCCAGCCCGTCGGGGAAGGCGCGGGTGAGCAGCAGGTCGCTGAACAGCTCCCAGGCGTCCTCGCGCACCTCGTCGACGGGGGCGCCCTCGTAGCGGCGGTAGAAGGAGCGGAGGAAGTCGCTGCGGTCGCGGCGGTCCAGCGCCAAAAGGCGCGGCCCCTCGACGACGAGGCGGGCCGCGAGCCCCGCCCTGGCGGCGGGGCTCAGATGGCGCGTGGCGAGCCAGGCGTAGGACTCGACGACATTCGAGTTGACGAGCGTCTGCTCGAGGTCGAACACCGCCACCCGCGGCTCGTCGGCGAGGATCGCCCGGCGCGAGCGCTCCTCGCGGCTCGGCCCGCTCTGCGCTCTCGGCGAGGTGCGGACGCGGGCGTGGGCGACGACCGAGGGCAGATGGACCTCGGTGAGGTAGGTCGGCCAGTCGATGACGGCCGGGTCAAAGCAGAACGCCTTCTGGTCGACCTCGTCGAGCGAGTTGTAGAGGGCGAGCGTGCGGTCCATCCGAAAGCGCGCCTCGGTCTCGGTGTAGCTGCCGTAGAGCTCGACGTAGCCGAGGGCGCGCTCGGCCAGTCCACGCCGCTCCTCGACGCCGGAGACCTTCTCGGCGAGCTCGCCGCGCACCGGCAGCACGCTCACCAGCCGCTCGAGGCCGCGCAGCGCCTTAGAGGCGCGGCGGAGCTCGCCCTGCACCTTGCCGCGGCCTGGAAAGGTCCAGGTCGGAACGGCGATCGGCTCGCCGAGGCGGTCGTAGAGCGGGCGGGCGGTGAACCACTGCTCGCAGAGCGCGACGAGCGTGCCGTAGCGGAACGGGTTCCGGACCCCCGAGGCGATCTGGTAGACGGTCGGAGGACCGGGCGGCGGTGGCGTCGCGCAGACGGCGATGATGGCGGCGGCCACGAAATCGACCGGGACGACGTCGACGACGCCTTCGGGCACGCCCGGGAACTGCTTCAGCAACCCCCGGGCGTAGGAGATGATCACCGGCTCGGCCATCCGGAAGCCGCGGATCCAGCCCGGGCGCGGCTCGACGGCAGCAGACTCGACGATCGACGGGCGGACGATCGAGACAGGCAGCCACCCTTGGGCCTCGGCGAGGGCGACCTCGCCGAGCGACTTCGAGTACGCATACGCATCCGGCCAGCCGAGCGCCTGGGCCCGCGAGCGCCCGGCGGCGACGAGCAGGTCGTCGATCCACTGCTCGCGAAGGCGCTCGGTGCGCTCGGCGAGCAGCGCCGTGCCGGCTGCACCGAGCTCGGCCCGGGCCTGGCGGGCGAGCGCCGCCAGGCGTCTCGGCTCCCGGCTCTCGGCGTCTGCGTCCGAGCGCGACCGCCGAGCCGCCTCGACCTCGCCGCGCCAGTCGGGAAGCGAGAGGTAGCGGCTCTCGGTGACGAGGTCCTCGGGCGCATCGCCGTGGTGACCGCTGCCGACATAGGCGGTCGAGACCGAGACGAGATGCGGCAGGGTCGCCGGCTCGACACGGGTCGGGCTGCGGCGGGCGTTGCCAATCGGCGCGCCGGCGGGCGCCGTGCCGGCGAGGTCGCTCCCGCGGGTCGGTTCGGCTCCGTGCCCCTCCTCGACGACCTCGCGCAGCACCCTCGCCACCCGCGCCGGGCCGAGGAGGTTGACCTCGACTGCGGCGTCGAGCGGGGCGTCGAAGCTGACCGTCGCCGCCGAGTGGACGACGATGTCGCACGAAGCGAGCAGTCGCCGCCCTTCGGCGTCGAGCCCGAGCCCGTCGGCGCCGACATCGGCGGCAATCGTCGTCACGCGGCGTGCTATCTCAGCATCGAAGCGTTCCCCGAGCTCGCTGCGGAGGCGGTCGAAGCAGTCGTTGCGCAGGATCTCGCGCCGCGTCCGCTCGGCCGCGTCGAGGCGCCGGCTCGGCCGCACGAGCAGCACCAGCTCACACCCCGGCACGCAGCGCAGCAGCCGTTCCGCCAGCGCCGTGCCGAGAAAGCCGGTCGCTCCGGTGACGGCGATCCGCTTGCCGGCGAGTCGCTCGGCGAGCCCGGGCGCCGCCACCGCACTAGCGCCGGCGCGTGGCACCGGCACCGCTACGGCGGGGCGGGGTGTAGCGCTTGGACGCCGGCGGCGTGCGGGCGGGTCCGGACCTGCCCGTGCCGGACTTGCTCGCCCCGGACTTGGCGCCGCCCTTCGAGGATGCAGAGCGCCCTCCGCGCGGCGAGGCGCGGCCGCCGCCCGGTGCGCCGCCCTGTTCCTCGCGGCGTTGCTTCGAGGCCCTCATCACCCGGACGAGCAACCACCCGCCGAAGACGAGGAACGGCAGGCCGGTGATGCCGGCGAAGCTGTAGAGGGCGAGCCCGGCCATGAACGAGGCGAAGCCGAGCAAGGCCCTGCGCCGAACCACGACGCCGACGCCGAGGAGGGCGGCGAAGAAGAGCCCCGCGCCGAGCGCGACACCGGCCTGGCGGCGCAGGGTGAGCACGCTCGAGTGCCGCCAGACGGCAAGATAGAGGACGAGCGAGAGCACTCCGCAGAGAAGTGCCGCGACGATCCCGAGTGTGCGCTCCTGCTCGGTGAGGCCGCTGATCTCCTCGGCGGTGAACGGTGCACGCGCCGTTCGCGTCCCGCGGCTCGCGGTCGGGCGCGGCGCCTTCTGCTTCTGCCAGAAATCGCCGAGGATCGAGGCGGCGGTGCGCGGGAAATGGGGCTTGCCGGTGCCGGTGGCTCCCGCTGCCGTGCCGGTCGTGCCGGCCTCGTCGTCGTAGGCCTCGTCGTCGTAGGCCTCGTCGGCCCCGTAGTCGTCGTCGACGGCCTCGAGCCGGTCGTCGCTAGCGTGTGCGTCGTCGCGGCCCGGCACGCTGGGCCTGCGGCCGAGGCGGGGCAGCCGGCGGCCTGCTCCGGTGCGCTCGCTGACCATGGGCTGCCAGGTTAGTGCGGGTCCGTAGCCGCCTCATTCCGGAGCGGTCAGAACTCGGTGTCCGACCAGGGCGCGATTGCGCTGTGGAACATCGCGTCGGCACGATCGAGCGCGCCGGGCTGATGCTCGTCGGCACGGGCAGCCCCGGCGAGCCGGCGCAGTGCCACCCCGCCGAGGTAGATCGATCCGAGGGAGCCTGCTCCGAGGGTGATCTGCGGCGACTGATCCGTCGGGCAGCAGGTCGCCCCGCCGGGGTCCGCCTCGAGAAGGAAGGTGCCAGCGGAGAGGCCGAGCGGGTCCTCGACCCGAAGCACGAGCCGTCCCGGGGCCGCGTAGCGCCGACCGGCGAGGGCGACTGCCACGTCGAGGGGTCGTACCCAGAGGAAGTCGTGACGCTCGACCTGCTGCACCACGCGCCCGTCGGCGAGAAGCAGCGGGAGCGTCTCGTCGACCGCCCGCGCCGGCGCCCGTACCTCGCTCACGAGGTCCACCTCGCAACAGAAGCGCCACAGCGCGGCGTAGGCGTCGTCGCTCGTGGCGACGAGGTCAACAACGGTGAGCGCACCGCCTCCGGCCCAGGACACCCCGAATTCGTCCCAGCCGAGGCTCGCCCGCCACGAGCAGAAGCCTCGCGGCGTCCCGGAGGCGTCGCGGTAGAGGGCATGGAAGCTCGGTGAGCGCTCGCCGCCGGGCGCGGGATCGACACCGAGCATCCGGTCCCACCAGCGCCGTGGGCGTTCGATCGTTCCCGGCCGCCGCCCCCGGTGCTCGGCATGGAGGCGCGGGCCGAGCTCGGCCACCTCGGCGGCCTCGACGAGCTCGACGCTGCCCGGTGCTGTCGCGCCAAAGCGAGCCGCCCGGGCGTCGATGCGGTAGCTCGCCGACTCGGTTGCCATGCCGAAGCCGAAGCGCCCGTAGATCGGCCACTCGGAGGCGACGAGGATCGCCAGCGGCTCCTCGCGCTCGCGGGAGGCGGCGAGGTCGCTGCGGAGCATCTCCCCGAGCAGGCCGCGGCGGCGGTGCGTCGGGAGGACCGAGACGCCCGTCACCGCGGCTGCCGGCTGCTGCGCCGGCCCGGGGACGGTGAGCGGCGTCGCGAAGGAGCGAAGCGTGCCGACGACCTGTCGTCCCTCGAAGGCGCCCCAGGTGCGCTCGAGATCGACCCCGCCGAACCACCGCTCGGCGCCTCCCGGTGCCTGCGGTCGGAAGAAGGCCACGCTCGGACACGCCAGCCATGCCTCGCCTTCCTCTGCTCGGATGGTGCGGACCGTCGTGGCCATGGCCGACAGGCTAGGAGGACAAGGCGGTCCCCGGTCGGCTCCAGAAGGTGCGGGCGCTTGGCTCCGGCGGTCAGAGCACAGGCTTCACACGTCTCCCTGACCAGGAATCATGCGCGCAGCGTCTCGCGAACACCTCAGCTCAGCGCGAATGTAGCGTCGGGTTCGAGCACCGAGCTCTCGGATCGAGGCCAGGATGAGCCCTTCGTCAGCGGTGGCGGTCGGCCCAACCCGACTCGGTCCAGAGCATCCGTCGCCACGCAAGCTGGCAGTTGTGGCCGTCGCGCTCGTTGTCGGCGGGGCCTCCGGTGCGCTCGCCTCGACCCTCAGCTCCTCGCGCGGACCCGCCACGCCGCGATCGGCACGAAGCGCCCACGCCGTCCAGCCCCTTGCTCCGCAGCTGCTGGCGCCGCTTGGCTCGAGCCGCCAGGCGATGGTGGCCGGCGTCACTGCCTGCGACGGGCGCCCGGAGCCCTGCCTTGAGGTCGTGGAGACCGGCGTGGCGGGGACTGGCCTGGCACGGCGCGCCGTCCCTCCTGTCGGACCGCTCGCGGGCTCGGCGACCGGCACGCTCGATTCGCTTGTCTTTGCCAACGCCCTCGACGGCTACGCGGTGGTGGGACCCCCAACCCAGCGAAGCGTCTACGCGACCTTCGACGGAGCGCGCAGCTGGCAGCACATGACCGCGTCCCCTGGCTATGAGGTCACCCAGATGGTGGCCACGGCGAGCGACTTCTACGCCGTCGAGATGAGCTGCCCGCTCTCGCCGAGCTGCGCCACCTATCGGCTGGCCAGCTCGCCGGTCGGCTCGACGACGTGGGACACGCGGACGATCCCGGACTCCTCGGGCCTTGACGGCGAGGCGATCGGAATCGGCGCCTGGGGACCTGACGTCTGGCTCGTTGAGAACGTCCGCGATGACGCCGTGCTGCTCGAATCGAGCGACCAGGGCACCAGCTACAAGAGGATGACGGCGCCAATAGCCGGTCCGGGACCCTGTGAGCCGAGCCCCGAGTCCGCCGAGGACCTGTGGCTGGCCTGCCCGACGGGGATGATGGAGAGCCTCTTCTTCTCCGACGACGGCGGCGCTCGGTTCGAGACGCTGCCGACCGGCGCGTATGCCCCGACCGCGGGTGGTGCCTTCGACCCGGTTGGTCCGGGCCTTGCCTTCCTCGATGACGGCGGCGGCATCCCACCCCACCAGCTGTCCGCCTTCTTCGTGCTCCCGAGCGGCCTGGTGGCGCGCACGAGTGCCGGCAAGCTGCCGCTCACTGACACCTTCGCTCTCGATCTGACAAGCGCGTTCGACGGGCTCGCGATCGGCGAGCCGCTGTCGGGCGGCGACCTCGCCGCCGGCACCGAGCTGCTGGCGACGAGCGACGGGGGGGCCAGCTGGCACGCCGTCGCGGGCGCCGACGGCACCACGGCATCGACAGTTGCCGGGGCGGCCGGTCACGCCGGCCCGGGCTCCGGCGGGGCGACTGCCCCGCCGGCGAGCCAGCCGCGGGTGAGCTCGGTCACTCTCCCCGCCGGCGCCAGCTTCTCGCAGGTCTTCGCCACCTCGAGTGGCGCCCTCGAGCTCTCGGGCACCACGACGAACCGGTACGGAGCGGTGCTCGCCTGCTACGAGGCGGTGCTCGACCCGGCCACCTTGTCGGTCTCGACGCCGGCGCGTCGCGCCTGCGACGACCCCACTCTCAACGGCCAGCTCGTCGCGCCGTACGAGACGGCGGCACGGATCGACTATTCCGAGGTGCGCATCGCACGTCTCGACCCATCCAGCGCGACGGTGCACCTCGGGCCGGTCATCGCGCTCTACCAGGACAACTCCGGCACGCGTCTCGAGTGGGCCGAGGCCGCCGGCTCGGTGTGGGTCTACGAGGCCGGCACAGCGCGTGGCCCAATGGTCTTCCGAGTCTCGTCGAGCACGGGCGCGCTAGAGCAGTCCACGCCCGTCCCGATGATGCTGCGCCCCGTGATCGCGGCCGATTCCTCGGGGCTCTACCTCGGGGTCGTGAACGAGATCAATGTCAACGGAAACGCCGCCATCTACCACGTCGGCATCGGCGCCAAGACAGCCCGTGTCGTCATGCGGGGTCCTTCTGATCTCAGCGTCGTCGACTGGATGGCCGGCGATGGTCGGAATCTCGTGAGCGATGTCTGCGCGCGTCCTCTCGGGCACCCGTGCCGGATCATCAAGCTCGACGAGTCGACGACGACCACGGCGCTCGACGTCTCGGACCACGGCCTCGGGGGTGGCTGGGTGACCGGTGATGCCGCCACGGGGCTCTACTCGACGGTCGAGATAGGCTCCGATCCAGACCCATCAGCCGTGACCCCGTGGCGGGTAACCCACATCGACCCCCTCACGGGCGCCATCTCTACCGTGGCGAAGGTCCCGCTGGCGCAGCTCTGGCGAGTACACGACGACCACATCGGCGATCACGATGCAGCCATCGCGGGCGACGACCTGTTCCTGGTGTCCTCCGCTCCCGGCGTGCCGGGCGTCCTGGACCGCATCAGGCTCTCGGGTTGACCATCTGGCGGTGGGCGCGCTTGTTGCGCGAGCGCGGCTCCGTGGCCGCGGGGTACGTGGCCGCGGGGTACGGTAGTGCCCTGTCGAAGCGGAGTGCAGCGAGGAAGTCGCCGGACAGCGGCTCCAAAGGTGCAGATCGCGGACGAGAGATGCGGGCGCTTGGCTCAGGTGGTTAGAGCGCAGCCTTCACACGGCTGAGGTCACAGGTTCGAGTCCTGTAGCGCCCACCATAGACAGGCAGGTCAGAGACCTATGAAGTAACAGTCTTGTTGCTAGAACTCGGGGATCTGACACGGATCTGACACAGGAATCGCGGCCGCTGACGGGCAGTGAGAG
>DAHUZG010000096.1 GCA_027306715.1 Acidimicrobiaceae bacterium | reverse complement strand
CGATGTCCACCGTGCCGGGCTGCCCCGGGCTGGACCTCGAGCTGCTCGACGAGAGCGGGGGCGGGTCCGACGGCCGGCACGGCGCCGGCGCCCTCGAGCTCGGCCCACCGCCTCGAGCAGGCGTCAGCGGACGGCTCGGCGACGTGCTGGCGTGGGTGACCGGCCGCGGCGACGGGACGCCGTTGCGCTGCGAGTCGCCCCTTCCGGAGCTGCCCCACTGGATGTGAAAACCCGTCGTCGCTCACCTCACGGCCACGCCTTCCTCTAGCCCCGTCGAGGATCGGGGCGCTCGAGGACGGCGCGGCGAGCGAGCTGAGCCCGCTCGTCGCGCGCAGTCCGGTAGCAGTACTGCGTCCCCGCCCGCGTCGAGACGCCGGCATGCCGGCCGGCGCGGTCAAGGGCGACGACGTGCATGATCGCCCCCTCAAAGGGCACATCGGGGAGATCGACGACCTCCCGCAGGGCGCGCTCGCAGGCTGGCTCCGGCGGCAGTCCCGATCGCATCGCCTCGACCACGCTGCGAGCTGTCGAGCACCGGATGGCGAGCTCCCCGAAGCCCGTGCATGCGGCGGCGCCGTAGCGGTCGTCGGCCCAGTTGCCGGCGCCGGCGATCGGGCTGTCGCCGACGCGCCCGGGGTACTTCCAAGCCCAGCCGCTGGTGCTCGCCGCGGAGGCGAGGCGGCCCGAGCCGTCGCACGCCAGGACGTTCACCGTGCCGGCGACGTGCTCGGGGTCGCTCGACATCCGGACGAGCTGGCTGAGCTGCTCGGGCAGCGAGCCGCCGGAGGAAGCCGCCTCGAGGCCGGCGCGCCAGACGGCGCGTGTCTGCTCGGTCAGGAGCTCCTCCCGGGCGAAGCCGCACTCTTCGGCAAAGCGTCCGGCGCCGGCGCCGGCGAGCAGCACGTGCGGCAGCCGCTCCATGACGAGTCGCGCCAGGGAGACCGGATGGCGGTAGCCCTGGAGGGCGGCGACGGCACCGGTGCGGCGCGTCGACCCGTCGACGATCGAGGCGTCGAGCTCGACCTCGCCGAGCACGTTCGGGTAGCCGTCGAAGCCGACCGTGTGGTCGTCGGGGTCGTCCTCGACGACACGCACCGCCGCCTCGACGGCGTCAAGGGCGCTGCCCCCGGCGGCAAGGACCTCCCAACCGGCATCGAGCCCGGACAGGGCGTTGGCACTTCCGACGATGATCACGGCGCCATCCTCGCCGCGTGGGGCCTTGTCGCGCCGCCGGGGCGGGGGCGGCGGGGGCGGCGGGGCGGCGGGGCAGGGCCGGCCCGTTCCTGTTCCTGTTGCCGTCTCGGCCAGCGTCGTCGGGTAGCCTGACTGCTCGCCCGCCGCGCTCTCTCTCCCGGCGCGGCAAGGCCCCTCTCCGCTCTCCAGCGCCCAGCCGACTGACAAGGACGGACGTGACCACCCCCTCCCGACCGCAGCCACCCCTCACCGTCGAGCACCCGACGCCGAAGCAGGCACGCGGCTGGCGGATGGCGGCGGGAGCGTCTGCGGCCGCCGCGGTGAGCGCGGCCGTTGTCGCCGTGCCGGCTTGGCTCGCCGCTCTCCCGTCGGCGGCGTCGGCCTCGCCCGCCGCCCCGAGGAGCGGCGCGGCGCTGCTCAAAGCCTCGCGAGCGGCGGTGACCAAGCAGTCCGGCGTGCTCGAGTCGGTGTCGGTCGTCTCGGGCTCGAGCTCGGCGAAGATCACGGCGCAGATCGGCAAGGCAGGCGGGGAGGAGACGGGCTCGTTCGCCTCGGGGAAGCAGCGGGGCAGCGCGCGGGTCATCTCGGTCGGCAAGGAGGCCTACGTGCGCGGCGACGACTACGGGCTCACGGCGTCGGGCCTCACCGCCGCCGCAGCCAGGGCGGAGACCAACCGCTGGATCTCGATGACCACCTCCAAAGGCCTCGGCGCCAGCCTCTCCTCGGGGCTGACGATGGTGACCGCCGCTTCGGGCATCGGCCTCAGTGGCAACGAGCGAGTGAGCAGGCCGACGACCGTGGACGGCCAGCGCGTGATCGGCGTGCTCGCGAGCGCCTCCGGCCAGTCGGCGGTGATCTACGTCCGCGCCAGCGGGACGCCGCTGCCGGTCGAGGTCCACGCCACGGCGAAGGGCTTCAGCGAGACGGTGACCTTCGCCCACTGGGGCGAGGCGCCGCACCTCGTCGCGCCGAGGCCGACGGTAGCGCTGCGGTCGAGCTGGGTCGCACCCACGGGCTGACATCGCTTCGCCGTCGCCTACCGGCTCGGCCGCCCCCGGGTCGGGGCCGAGCGGAGTCAGTCGAGCCAGAGCGCCGGGTCGAGCCGGTCCGTCCCCAGAGCAGATGGCGGTGGAGGTCGACGGCCGGAGCGAGCAGCGCCTGCGCGCCCTTGTCCTTCGCCTGGCGGGCGACGACCGCGCTCGCCTGGCGTACGAGGTGTCGGGGCTTCACACCCAGAACCCAGGCGCGATGGCTAACCTCGAGCGACGGCGTGTCGCCGTCCTGACAAGTGAAGGCACGCAGCTCATGAGCGCAGACGCACCACCCCTCGCCCCTCGTCCGGCGCCCCGCCAGGATCCGGTCTCCCGGCAGTTCCTCGCCGGGTCCGAGCTCGTGCCGATCGAGCACCTGGGCCGTCCGGCGGTGCGGGTCGCCGTGCGCCTGACCGACTACCGCTCGCTGCCGGCCTCCTGCATCGCCGGCATCGACCTCTCGATCGACGGCCGCGAGATCGATCCGGAAAGCCTGGTTCTCGGGCTTTACGCCAGCTCCTACCCTCTGGCCGAGCTTCGGGACCGGGTTGACCTCGTCTGGTTCGTGCTCGACCCCGCCCAGCTGGTCGTCCCCCTCGAGGCAACGCT
The DNA here is from genome assembly GCA_027306715.1 of Acidimicrobiaceae bacterium. Taxonomy (GTDB): domain Bacteria; phylum Actinomycetota; class Acidimicrobiia; order Acidimicrobiales; family Bog-793; genus DAHUZG01. The sequence goes on along the minus strand of DAHUZG010000096.1, from coordinate 4,949 downwards.
CGAGCCCGGCATGCACGAGCTCGTCGGCAGCCTTCATCTGATCATGCCGTACGCTACCGTCGGTCGCGTGGTGCGCTCGAGCACCTCGCACGTGCGGCTGCCGCTCGCCGAGCCGGCGCCCCTCTGGAGCTGAGATGCCTGCAACCTTCGACCTCAACCTCGGCGTCACCTTCCACAGCTTCACGAACGAGTGGGTGAGCTGTGTCTGGTCCTTCGAGGACCTGATGCACAACGCCGGCCAGCTCGGCGGCGGCGTGGAGATCGTCGGGCCGGCGCACCACCGCGATTTCCCGAACGTCCCCGACGAGTTCGTCACGGCCTTCCGCAGCGCTCGGGAGCGCCATGGCCTCACGCCGACGTCGTACGGCAGCTACGCCGACCCGTTCATGCGATTCGACGGCAGCGCCTTGAGCGACGACGAGCTCGTCGCCTATCACCTCCCCCAGCTCCGGGGCGCAGCCCGTCTCGGATTCCCGATCGTCCGCCTGCAGTACTACGCGGCGGGGATCGTCGAGCGGCTGCTGCCGACCTCCGAGAAGCTCGGGGTGCGGCTCGGCTACGAGCTGCACTGCCCGCTCAACCTCGACAACCCGACGACCCTCGAGCTCGTCGCCCAGTGTGACCGGCTCGACACCCCGCACCTCGGCCTCATCCCCGACGCCGGCATCTTCTCCCGCTCGATCCCGGCCTTCCGCCGCCAGCGCGGCATCGCGACCGGTCTCAGCCCCGAGCCGGTCGACAAGCTGGTCGCGCTCTGGTCGGATCCCTCCAAGGGCCGCGGCGACGGTGAGGAGCTCGTGGCGAGCTTTGGCGCCGGGTCCGAGTCTGCGGAGTGGGCGGTGCACCTCTGGGGCAGCCATGGCCACTCCGATCCCGCCGACCTCGGGCAGATCTTCCGCCACGTCATCCACGTGCACGCCAAGTTCTTCTCGATGCTCGACGGAGACGAGCCCGACGTCCGCTACCGCGACCTCGTCTTCGCCCTCCTCGACAACAGCTACAGGGGCTGGATCTCGAGCGAGTACGAGGGGCCGCCGACCGACTCGTTCCAGGTCGTGGCCGAGCAGCAGGCGATGATGCGACGCTACATCGACGAGTACGCCAAGCTCCACCGCTGATCACCGCGTGAGGGGGCCGACGGCGTCGCGCCTGCGCAGACTCGGCCTAGCCGCTGACGCGGTCAGCAGTGATGCCCGGCGGCGTGCTCGCAGGCGCGCGCCGTGAGCGCCATGATCGTGAGCGTCGGTCCGGCGGCGCCGGAGGTCACGTACGAGCTGGCGTCGGTGACGAACAGGTTGGGGACGTCCCAGGACTGGTTGTACTGGTTGAGCACCGACCGTGCAGGGTCATCACCCATGCGGGCGCCCCCGCATTCGTGGATCGCCGCACCGATCGCCAGGCTCTTCTTGAAGGACGCGCGGAAGATGGCGCGGCTGACCGGGTCGGCGTTCGGCCAGACGCGGCGCGACTCGAGCCCGAGGCTCGATCCCGAGAAGTTGACGTCGTAGCCGCAGTACTCGGCCATCTCGTGAAGGTCCGAGACCTGAGCCTTCAGCAGCGCCCGCTCGTTCGGACCGAGAGCGACCCGGATCCTCGGCACCGGGATGCCCCATGCGTCGACCTTCCTCGGATCGATCATGATGCGGTTGTCCGGATCGGGAAGCATCTCCCCGAACCCCATGAGGCCGACGATCGCCTGCGAGGTCGCCGGCACCGGAAGTCGGCCGATCGTGCCTTGCATCGCCCAGCCCCTGGCGAAGCCGCGAGCCTGCTCTTGTGCAAGGTCGTCGAAGCGCGGGATGTAGATGCCGCCCGCCGCGGGGTAGTAGGGATCGTGCGGCGCAGGGTCCTTTATGACCTCGAAGCCCGTTCGCGAGGGATCGGAGGCAAAGAGCAGGCTCGGCAGCTGGTCCATGAAATAGCGGCCCAACACCCCAGAGGAGTTGCCCAGCCCGTTCGGATGCTGCCCGCAGGCTGAATTCAGCAGAATTCGGACTGACTCGATGGTGGAGGCGCAGAGGAAGACCATGTCAGCCTTGACCTCGTGCTCACGCTTGGTGTGCCGGTCGATGTAGACGGCGCCGGCTGCTCTGTCGCCCTTCCCGTCGACCGTGATCCGGCGAACGATGGCGTCGGTACGCGTCGTCAGCCGGCCGGTCTGTCGGGCCGCCACGATCCCGAGCGGAACTCGGTGCGGGTTCGGGGCAGCCCACCGCCACGGGATCACGTGACGCTCCGGCCACCGCTTCTCGACCTTGGCCTTGAACTCGCGCTCGGCCACGCTCAACGGGGAGGGCCCCCGGTAGACCCCGTCGGGCAGCGTGGCCAGGCCCTCTGTGGTCCCGTAGATGCCGACGAATTCCTCGATCGCATCGTAGTAAGGCGCGAGATCAGCGTACGAGATGGGCCAGTCCTCGCCGTGACCGTCGCGGCTCGCTGCCTTGAACTCGTGGTCGGAGGCCCGCATGAGCACACGGCCGTAGGCATGGAGCCTCCCCCCGAGCTGGCGCCCGCGGATCCAGAGGAAATAGTCGCCGTCACTCGCGTAGGGGTGTTGGCGGTCGTTGACGAGAAAGGGGCTCGTCCGTTCGGTGAAGAACGCCCGGCGCGCTTGCACGTGCTGCCCACGCAGCCCTGCACGGACTCGGGGGCCGAGTCCGATCCCCATCGGCCGGGGCCGTGTCACGGGCGGGGGGACGAAGTCCGCTTCGGTGATGTCACGCCCGGCTTCGAGCAGCAGCACGTGAAGCCCGCGCTCGGTCAGCTCTTTGACCGCGATGCTGCCGGCCGCGCCCGACCCGATGACGAGGGCCTCGTAATGCTGCTCTGGGCTGTCGCTCACCACTCCCGCTCTCTCCTTGGCCATGATGTGCTGCGTCACTCGAGTCCGTGCGCTCGCCGTCGACGCCATGGCGCTCGAATGAGCGCCGTTCGAATGAGCGCCGTTCGAATGAGCGCCGTTCGAATCAGTTGGGTCATCATCTCGCTCGTCCTCGCCACGCGCGAGGACGGATCACGTCGGCGGAAGCCGTCGACCAGCTACGTGCCTACTCACTTGCCGCCTGCCACGCTCCGCGGTGAAGCGCGCCGGCAGCGAACGGATGAAGGCGAGGTTGCCACCGAGGAACTCCCACTCGACCTCGGCCGCGTCGACCGCCAGCTCGAGGTCGGGCAAGCGCCGCAGCAGCTCCGGGACGGCGACGCGAAGCTCCATCCGCGCCAGCGGGGCGCCGACGCAGGTGTGCACGCCGAAACCGAAAGCGAGATGCGGGTTGCGGCGTCGCCCGAGGAGGAACTCGTCGGGCCGCTCGAAGACCGCCGGATCGCGGTTGGCGGCGGCGTAGTTCACGAGCACGTCGGAGCCGGCTGGGAGCTCGTTCTCGTCGATCTCCACCGGGCAGGTCGTCGTCCGCCGGAACTGGTGGAAGGGCGTATCGAGCCGCAGGGTCTCCTCGATCGCCGCCGAGAGAAGGCGGTCGTCTGCGACCACCGCCGACGCCAGCTCCCGCCGCGAGAGCAGGTGGAAAAACAGGCTCGACATCGCAGCCGTCGTCGACTCGTGGCCGGCGAGGAGGAAGCCGATCATCGTCTGCACGATCGACTCGTCCTCGATCGGCGCGCCTCGGAACGGCTCGTTGGCGAGGCGAGTGAGGAAGTCGTCGCGCGGTGACGCCCGGCGCTTCTCGATCTGGGGCAACACGAAGCCGCGGAATTCCTCAAGGGCGGCGGCGTGCCGCTCGGGGTCGTCGAAGCTGTCGCCGAGGGCGATCGAGACTTGGCGCATCTCGAAGGCGAGATCCTCGTCGAGCCCGACTATCCGGCAGATCAGCGCCGGCGGCAGCTGCTCGCAGAAATCGGCGACGAGGTCGCAGGAGCCGGTGGCAGCAAAGCCGTCGACCAGCCGGTGTGCCTGGGAGACGACGTAGGGGCGGAGCGCCTCGATCGTCTTCGGGTTGAGCACCTCCTGGTCGAGCGCCCGCAGCTCGTCGTGCAGCGGCGGGTCGCTGGCGATGACCGTCGTGCGCGTGGCGTTCTTCGGCAGGTCGACGCCCTGGGCCGAGGAGAAGCGCTGCCAGTCACGCGCCGCCGACTTGACGTCGCGGTGGCGGGTCAGGATGAAATGGCCGCCGAACGACTCGCTGTGAGCCACCGCGTAAAGGGTCCGGAAGCGCTCGTAGGCGGCGTAGGCCGCGGCGACCGAGATCTCGTAGAGGGAGAACCGCTCGAGGGCCGGAGAGGCCGCGTCGCCGGTGCTCGCAGCCGGCGCGGGGCCGTCTTCGCAGCTCACAGGCCGAGGAGGTGCTCGGCGTTGCCGTGCGCGATGAGCTCTCGCTCGTCGTTCTCGAGCGGGGTCTGGCGGATGAAGTCCGCCGCCTCCTGCTGGTCCTGGTGCGGGTAGTCGACGGCGAACATCACCCGGTCGGCGCCAAGGGCGGCGATGCTGCACTGCAGCGGCTCGGGTGAGGAGACCCCGGAGGTGGTGATCCAGAAGTTCTCCCGCACGTACTCCGAGGGGCGCTTCTCGAGCGGGCGGCGCGGCTCGTAGGTCGCCCAGCGGTCGTCGAGGCGCCAGAGCGTGAAGGGGATCCCTTCGCCCATGTGCCCGATGATCAGCCGGGTGCCGGGGAAGCGGTCGAACAGCCCGCAGGCCACGAGGCGCAAGGCGTGCGAGCCCGTTTCGAAGGCCCAACCCCAGGCGGCGCCCTGGAGCTCGTCGTAGCCGCGTACGCAGTGCGGCTCCTCCGGCGGCCAGCTCGGGTGGAGGTAGATCGGGACCCCGAGCGCCTCTGCCCGCTCCCAGATGACGAGGAACTTCTCGTCGTCGAGGTACTCGCCGTTGGTGTGTCCGTTGACGAGCGCTCCCTTGAACCCGAGCTCGCGCACGCATCGCTCGAGCTCCCTGGCCGCCGCCTCGGGGTCCTGGCAGGGAAGGGCGGCGAAGGCGGCGA
>DAHUZG010000089.1 GCA_027306715.1 Acidimicrobiaceae bacterium | reverse complement strand
CGGGGCACCTACATCTACCCGCCGCGGGAGTCGCTGCGGCTGGCCAGCGACATCTTCGCCTACTGCCAGGCCGAGATGCCGCGCTGGAACACGATCTCGATCTCGGGCTACCACATGGGCGAGGCCGGGGCGACGCCGGTTCAGGAGCTCGCCTTCACCCTCGCTGACGCCATCGCCTACGTCGAGGCGGCACTCGCCGCGGGGCTGGCCGTGGACGACTTCGCCCCGCGCCTCTCGTTCTTCTTCGTGGCCCGCACCGAGCTGCTCGAAGAGGTGGCGAAGTTCCGTGCCGCCCGGCGGATCTGGGCGCGGCTGATGCGTGACCGCTTCGGCGCGCGGCGCGAGGCGTCGTTGCGCCTGCGCTTCCACACCCAGACAGCCGGCGTGCAGCTCACCGCCCAGCAGCCCGAGGTGAACCTCGTACGCGTCAGCTTGCAGGCGCTCGCCGCGGTGCTCGGCGGCACCCAGAGCCTGCACGCCAACTCCTACGACGAGGCTCTGGCGCTGCCGAGCGAGAAGGCCGCCCGCCTGGCGGTGCGCACCCAGCAGGTGCTGCAGGAGGAGACCGACGTCTGCTCCACCGTCGACCCGCTGGCAGGCTCGTACGCCGTCGAGTCGCTCACCGACACCGTCGAGGCCGAGGCGCTGGCGCTGATCGCCCGCATCGACGAGCTCGGCGGGGCGGTGGCGGCGATCGAGCAGGGCTACCAGAAGTCCGAGATCGAGCGCTCGGCCTACCGCATCGCCCGCCAGATCGAGTCGGGCGAGCGGGTCGTCGTCGGGGTCAACCGTTTCGCCGTCGAGGAGGAGCAGCGGATCGAGCTTCTCCGCATCGACGAATCGGTCGAGCGGGACCAGTCGGCTCGCCTTGTTCAGCTGCGGGCGGCTCGCGACGCCTCGGAGGTGTCGCGACGGCTCGGCGAGCTGTCCTTGGCCGCCGCCGGGACCTCCAACGTGCTCTATCCGATGCGCGCCGCGCTGGCGGCAGGAGCCACCGTCGGCGAGGTGTGCGACGCGCTGCGGGCGCAGTGGGGCAGCTACGAGCCTCACGAGCGGTGGTGAGCCGGCGCTTTGAGAAGGTGCTCGTCGCCAACCGCGGCGAGATCGCCCTCCGGGTCGTGCGCGCCTGTCGCGACGCCGGGCTTCTCAGCGTCGCCGTCTACGCCGACCCGGACCGCGACTCGGTGCACGCCGGCGCCGCGGACGAGGCCTTCGCCCTCGACGGCTCGACGGCGGCGGCGACCTATCTCGACGTCGCCAAGCTCTTGGCCGTCGCCGAGCGCGCCGGCACAGACGCCGTCCATCCGGGCTACGGGTTCCTCTCTGAGAGCGCGGATTTCGCCGAGGCGGTCCTTGCCGCCGGGCTGGTCTGGATCGGCCCTCCACCGGCGGCGATCCGCCAGCTCGGCGACAAGACCGCGGCACGCCGCGTCGCCGAGAGGGTGGGCGCGCCGCTGGCGCCCGGGCTCTCGGCCCCGGCAGCCGGCGCCGGCGAGATCGAGTCCTTCGCCCGCGACCAGGGGCTCCCGGTCATCATCAAGGCGGCCTTCGGCGGCGGCGGGCGCGGGATGCGGGTCGTGCGCAGCCTCGAGGAGATCGCCCCCGCCTTCGAGCTGGCGGTGCGGGAGGCGACCGCCGCCTTCGGGCGCGGGGAGTGCTTCGTCGAGCGCTTCGTCGAGCGTGCCCGCCACGTCGAGACCCAGTGCCTGGCCGACAGCGCGGGCGAGATCGTCGTCGTCTCGACCCGTGACTGCAGCTTGCAGCGGCGCAGCCAGAAGCTCGTCGAGGAGGCGCCGGCCCCGTTCCTCTCCACCGCCCAGCTGAGCCGGCTCTATGAGTCCTCCAAGGCGATGCTCTCCGAGGTCGGCTACGTCGGCGCAGGCACCTGCGAGTACCTCGTCGGTGAGGACGGCTCGATCAGCTTCAACGAGGTCAACACCCGCATCCAGGTGGAGCACCCGGTGAGCGAGGAGGTGACCGGCATCGACCTCGTCCGCGAGCAGTTGCGGCTGGCGGCCGGCGAGCGCCTCGGCTACGGCGACCCGGTCGCCCGCGGCCACTCGATCGAGTTCCGCATCAACGCCGAGGATCCCTCCGCCGGCTTCGTCCCCGCCGCCGGCACGATCAGCCGCCTCCGCCTGCCGTCGGGGCCGGGCGTGCGCTACGACGGCGGCTACGTCGAGGGCGGGAGCGTGCCGGCGAGCTTCGACTCGCTGATCGGCAAGCTGATCGTCACCGGCGCCGACCGCCGTCAGGCGATCGAGCGGGCCCGGCGTGCCTTCGGCGAGCTCGTCCTCGAGGGCCTTCCGACCGTCGTCGGCTTCCACCGCCTCGTGCTCGACGACCCGGCGTTCACCGAGGAGCCGCTCGGGGTGCACACCCGCTACATCGAGAGCGAGCTCGCCCCCCGCCTCGTTGGGCTCGCAGCCTCCGGCCCCGCCGGCGGCTCGGCCGTGACGTCGGGGGCCGCCGCCGGCGGCTCGGCCGGGGACCGTCAGCTCGTCGTCCTCGAGGTCAACGGGCGCCGGGTGGAGGTGAGCCTCCCGGCGGCGCTGGCGCCGGTGGCGGAGCGACCTGCCGCGGCTTTGGGCCGCCGGCGACTCGCCAAGAGAGAGCGCCCCGGCGACAGCGCTTCGGGCGAGGGCGCGGTGACAAGCCCGATGCAGGGACTCGTCGTCGCGGTCAACGTCGCCCCGGGCGATCACCTCTCGGACGGCGAGACAGTCGTCGTGCTCGAGGCGATGAAGATGCAGCAGCCGCTTCGGGCGCCGTTTGCCGGCGTCGTCGTCGAGGTGACGGTCGAGGCAGGCGCCACGGTCCAGGCCGGGCAGCTGCTCTGCCGGATCGAGCCGCCCTCCGGCGACCGGCGGGGTGCCCCGGTGTAGCCTCGGGGCCGATGCGCGCCGTGGTCCTCGAGATCGACGCACGCCTTCGCGCCGAGCTGCGGCGGCTCGGCCTCGACGTGCCGGCCGCCCGTCGCTCGGGCTGAGCGGGGTGGGCACGCAGGAGGAGCGGCGCGCCGGCACGGATCACGAGCGGCGGCCGCTGCCCGGGCGGACAGCGGCGCGTCTTGCCGAGCTCGACGCCATCCGCGACGCCGCCTTCGGCGAGGCCGAGGCCCGTGCCGAGAAGCGCCAGCACGAGGCCGGCAAGCTGTCGGCGCGCGAGCGCCTCGAGGCGCTCCTCGACGAGGGGTCCTTCGCCGAGCTCGACGCCCTCGCCCGGCACCGGACGGTGAACTACGCGATGGCGGCCAACCGGCCCTACGGGGACGGTGTCGTCACCGGCACCGGCGCCATCGACGGGCGCCCGGTGTGCGTCTTCTCCCAGGATTTCACCGTCTTCGGCGGGTCGCTCGGCGAGGTGTTCGGGGAGAAGATCGTGAAGGTGATGGATCTCGCGCTCCGCCTCGGCTGCCCGGTGATCGGGATCAACGACTCCGGAGGGGCGCGGATCCAAGAAGGCGTCGTCTCGCTCGGTCTCTACGGTGAGATCTTCTACCGGAACACCGTCGCCTCCGGTGTCGTGCCGCAGGTCTCGATCATCATGGGCCCGTGCGCCGGCGGCGCCGTCTACTCGCCGGCGCTGACGGACTTCACGGTGATGGTCGACCAGGAGTCCCACATGTTCATCACCGGCCCGGACGTGATCCGCGCCGTCACCGGCGAGGAGATCGGTTTCGAGGAGCTCGGGGGGGCGCGCACGCACAACACGCGTACCGGCAACGCCCACTACCTCGCAGCCGACGAGGCCGATGCCCTCGACTGGGTGCGGTCGCTTCTCTCCTACCTTCCGTCGAACAACCTGAGCGATCCGCCGGCATTCGCGCCCGGCGAGGCCGCGGCGCTCGACGAGCTCAACGAGTCCGATCGCGAGCTCGACTCGCTCGTCCCCGATGCCGACAACCAGCCCTACGACATCCACGAGCTGATCAGCCGCGTCCTTGACGAAGGTGAGCTGCTCGAGATCCAGGCGCTCTTCGCCCCGAACATCGTCTGCGGCTTCGGGCGCGTCGCCGGCCGCAGCGTCGGCGTCGTCGCCAACCAGCCGATGCAGCTCGCCGGGACCCTCGATATCGACGCCTCCGAGAAGGCGGCGCGCTTTGTGCGGACCTGCGACGCCTTCAACGTCGCGGTGCTCACCTTCGTCGACGTGCCGGGCTTCTTGCCGGGCACGAGCCAGGAGTGGAGCGGGATCATCCGCCGGGGCGCCAAGCTGATCTACGCCTATGCCGAGGCGACCGTGCCGAAGGTGACGGTGATCACCCGCAAGGCCTACGGCGGCGCCTACGACGTGATGGGCTCCAAGCACCTGCGCGCCGACGTCAACCTTGCCTGGCCCACAGCCCAGATCGCCGTCATGGGCGCCGACGGGGCCGTGAGCATCCTGCACCGGCGCCAGATCGCCGCCGCCGAGGACCCGGTGGCGCTGCGAGCCGAGCTCTCCCGCCGCTACGAGGAGGAGCTGGCGACGCCGTGGCTGGCCGCCGAGCGCGGCTACGTCGACGCCGTCATCCGACCGTCCGAGACGCGCCGCGAGGTGAGGCGCGCCCTGGCGCTGCTCGCCACCAAGCACGAGGAGCGCCCGGCGCGAAAGCACGGGAACATCCCGCTGTGAGCGGTGTCGCCGGCGGGGCCGTCTGGCGGGTCGCCGGCGGGGAGCTGGGCGACGAGGAGGTCGCTGCTGTCGCCGTGGCCCTGGCGCTCGTGGCGAGCTGCGCCCCGCCTACCGGCCCCGAGCCCGGGGGAGATGCCGGCGCAGCGCCGGGTGCAGCGGGCCCCTGGCGGCGGCGCAGCGCCTGGAGCGACCCTCGCCGACAGCTGCCGGCGCGACGGCGGTTCGCCGCCGCCCGCTCACCCTGGAGGGGGGCCTCGGCACGGTGAGCCGCCAGCAGCCTCTCGAGGGGCCCGGCGCCGACGGCGACGAGGCGATCGCGGCTGCGGGTGCCGGTCGGGCGGAGGTGCTCACCGGGCGGCCGATCCGGGTCGTCGTCGCCAAGCCGGGTCTTGACGGCCACGACCGCGGCGCCAAGGTCGTCGCCCGGGCGCTTCGTGACGCCGGGATGGAGGTGATCTACACCGGCCTTCATCAGACGCCCGAGCAGATCGTGAGGACGGCGGTGCAGGAGGACGCCGACGCTGTCGGGCTGTCGGTGCTCTCGGGGGCGCACCTCGGGCTGTTCCGGCGGGTCCTCGAGCTGCTCGTTGAGGCCGGCGCCGGGGACGTGGTCGTCTTCGGTGGCGGGATCATCCCGCCCGACGACGTTGCCACCCTCGAGGCGCTCGGTGTCGGCGCCCTGTTCACCCCCGGCGCCTCGACGCGAGAGATCGTGGCGTGGGTGCGCCAGCACGCCGCCCTCCGGCACGGCTGAGCGCCCGGCGTGCCGATCCCGCCGCTGCCGTTCGACCCCGCCAGCTTGGTCGAGGCTGCCCGCGCCGGCGACGAGCGGGCGCTCGCCAGGCTGGTCTCGGTCGCCGAGGGGGGCGGCGAGCCGGCCGCCCGGCTCGCCCGGCTCGTGCCGTTCCAGCCCCCGGCGAGCTGGCAGGTGATCGGCCTCCCCGGCTCGCCCGGGGCGGGCAAGTCCTCGCTCGCCGCGGCGCTGATCGGCGTCTACAGGGCCGAGGGCCGGCGCGTCGCCGTGCTGGCGGTGGACCCGAGCTCGCCGTACAGCGGCGGCGCGCTGCTCGGAGACCGGGTGCGGATGCAGGCTCACGGGCTCGACGACTCTGTGTTCATCCGCTCGATCGCCAGCCGCGGGCATCTGGGCGGCCTCTCGCCGGCGCTCCCGGACGTTCTCGCCCTCGTCGCCGCCTGCGGCTACTCGACCGCCCTTGTCGAGACCCTCGGCGCCGGCCAGGCCGAGGTCGAGATCGCCCGCCACGCCGACATCACGGCGGTCGTCCTGGCACCGGGCTTCGGCGACGCGGTGCAGCTCTCGAAGGCCGGCATCCTCGAGATCGCCGACGTCCTCGTGGTCAACAAGGCGGACCTCGAGGGGGCAGAGGCATTGCGCCGTGCTCTCGAGCAGGCGCTCGACACGGCCGCAGGCGCCGGCGACACGGCCGCAGGCGCCGGCGGTCCCAGCCGGCGACTCGTCCGCCCCACCCGCCCGCCGGTGCTTCGCACCTGTGCCCGCACCGGTGAGGGCGTGCCCGGCCTCGTCGACGCCCTCGAGCACCAGCTCGCCGCCCTCGCAGCCAGCGGCGAGCTGGCCCGCCGCCGTCGGGCGGCGGTGGTGGCACGGATCGAGGCGGTCTGGCGCGAGCTCGTGTCGGCCCGCTTCGAGGACCCGACAGCTCGGGCCCGGCTCGACGACCTCGCCGCCGGCGTGCTGGCCGGCGATCTCGACCCCTACTCGGCGGCGCGGCAGATGAGCGGAAGCTGAGCGGGGCCCCCGGTACGGTCGCGGCATGAGACGGAGCCACCGCACCGCCTCGACTGCCGCCGAGCAGCGCGCCGCGCGGGCGCGGCGCGAGCGCTCGCGCGAGCAGCTGCGCCTCGGGCGCCGTCACCTCGCCTACGCCGCCGTCTACACCGTGGCGGCGATCGTCGTCTACGCCCTCGAGGCGATCCACCCGTCGTGGCTGACGCGTACGAGCACGGTCAGCGGGGTGGCGGTCGCTGCCGAGCCGCAGGCGGTGAAGTACGGGCTCGGAGCCGGCTTCCTCGTCATCGGCATCCTCGCCGCCCGGCGCGGGGCCGCCGCCCTCGACCACCTCGTGCGGGCGCGCTCGCCGAGCTCGACCGGTGCGGGCATCCGCCTCACGGTCACCGCAGTCGGATATGTGGTGGCGTTGTTCGTCGCCCTCGGGATGGTGACCGGCTCGGTGGCCCATCTCCTCGTCGGAGCGGGCCTCGCCGGCGTCGTCCTCGGCATCGCCGGCCAGCAGACGCTCGGCAACGTGTTCGCCGGGCTGGTGCTCATCATCGCCCGGCCCTTCACCGTGGGCGATCATGTACGCATCCGCTCGGGCGCGCTCGGCGGGATCTTCGAGGGCAAGGTGAACGGCATGAGCCTCACCTACGTCACGCTCAACGTCGACGGCATCGAGATGAAGGTGCCGAACTCCGGCATGCTCGCCGCAGCCGTCGGCAAGCTGCGCCGGGCCGGCCAGACAGGCGGCGTCCCGGCGGTCACGTCCGGGTCGGGTCCTGCCGCGCGCCGCACCGACCTGCCCGTAGGCGGCGTCGACCTGGCAGGCGGTCAGCTGCCGCCAGTGCGCAGCAGGCTCCGCCCGCCCGGCATGACAGCGGCGGTACCGGCCGTGCCGGCGTTCCCGGCCGATGCTGTCCCGGCGCCGGCCGCCGACTCCGCCGGGACGAGCGCGGTGGCGCAGGGGACGAGCTCGCGGCGCGGCTCCAACACGCCGGCAGTCCCGGGGCCGCCCTCGCCGGAGGCGTCGAGCTCCGGCCTGTCGAGCCCGGTCGGTCCGCCCTCGGGCTCAGGCGCCGCGGGAGCGTGAGCTGGGCGACGGAGGGCCGGCGGGATCAGGGCCCGTCGCGGCGCGCCTCGGTGGCGCGCCGGCAGCGGCTGCACCAGGCGACCGGTGTGCGCTCGTCGGCGGGGTGGACGAGCCCCCCGCAACCGCTGCAGCGCCAGATCGTCGGCGACTGGTTGGACCCGCTCATCGGAGACAACCCTAGTCATCGGACCAAGTGCACGACAACGTTGCTGCCGGCAGTACGCTTACCGGCCGGCCGGCAGATCGGATGGCCTGGCAGATCGGATGGCGACGCGGACGCGACGGCGCGGCGTCCCCGCCGGGGTTGCTCCGGGCCTGTCGACGGGTAGTGGGCGCCAATGACCGAGCCAATGACTGAGCCAATGACTGAGATCGCGTGACTGGGGCCGTGTGACTGAGGCCGTGAGAGAGCGGGAGACCAAGCTCGCCGTGCCGGCAGATTTCGTGCTGCCGGCGCTCGAGGACTGCGCGCCTGCGGTCGCCGAGACCGGTGCCGAGGAGCTGCGGGCCACCTACTTCGACGCTGCTGATCTTCGACTGCTGCGATCGGGGGTGACGCTGCGCCGCCGTCTCGGCGGCGCCGACGCCGGCTGGCATCTGAAGCTGCCGACCGGGGCGGACCACGATCGCCTCGAGCTGCGGCGCCCGATCGCTGCAGGAGAGGACGAGGCCGAGGGTCTCGGCGTCCCCGCCGAGCTCGCCGAGCTCGCCTTCGCCCGAACCCGGGGTGCACCGCTTGTTCCCGTCGCCGAGCTCGTCACGAGGCGCCGCACCGTGGAGCTTCGCGACGAGCAGGGAGCGACGTTGGCGCGGGTGAGCGACGACGCCGTCACCGCGACCCTGCCCGACGGCGACAGCGCCGCCTGGCGCGAGATCGAGGTGGAAGAGGACGAGCGCGGTGGGGAGAGCGCCGGCCGTATCGCCGGCCGGGTGACGGCGCTGCTCACCGCTCACGGCGCGTGCCCCGACGAGCGCGGCCCGAAGCTCGCCCATGCGCTCGGTCTCGCCGTATCGGCGCCCGGGGCGACCGTCGACGAAGGCAGGACGGTCCGAGGGGCGTCTGGCTCCCGCAACGGGGCGGCTGCCAGCAGCAGAGCCGCAGGCGGTCACAAGCGGGGCGGCCGCGGTCGCGAGCGCCGACCCGAGGGGCGCTCCGCGGCGACCGAGGCGGTGCTCGCCCGGTT
>DAHUZG010000087.1 GCA_027306715.1 Acidimicrobiaceae bacterium | reverse complement strand
GCGCGAGCCGCGCCCGCGCCGGGCGCGCGGCTTAGGGTGACGAAGATGGCCGCCGGTGTCGTAGTACCCCACATGGACGGCTTCCGTCCGCGCCCGACGCGTTCCCACGAGCCTTGGCGACGGGTGCACGGATCCTGGCGGCGACGGCGCTCGCTGTCGCTCGTGGTCGCGCTCGCCACGGTCGTGGCGAGCGTGCTCGCCGATCCCGGGATCGCCTCTGCCACCGGCGACCTGACCTTCTCGCCCTCCCCGGTGCTCTTCGCCGAGCAGCCGCTCGACACCGCCAGCGGCGCGCTCACCGTCACAGCGACAGCGACGACGACGGTCACCATCACGAGCGTCACGGTCTCGGGTGCAGATGCCACAGACTTCTCGGTGATCAGCCCGACGACCGGAGGCTGCGACGGCGCCTCGCTCTCGGCGCACGGCTCGTCGACCTCGTGCACGGTGACCGTCACCTTCACCCCGAGCGCCTACGGGCTGCGCTCGGCGACGCTCGACTTCAACGACGGCGCCGGCGACAGCCTCCCGCTCGACGGCACGGTGCAGGACTCCTACAGCAAGACCGTCGACACGACGGGGCCGAGCAGCTACTGGCGCCTCGACGAGCCGAGCGGCACCGTCGCCTTCGACTCGAGCGGCCTGGGCAACACCGGCACCTACGACTCCGGCGAGACCTTCGGCGCGCCGGGACCGGAGAGCTGCAACGCGGCCGAGACCGCCGTCACCTTCAACGGCTCCTCGGGGGAGGTGACGACGACGACCTCCTACAGCGACCCGGTGAGCTTCACCCTCGAGACCTGGTTCAAGACCTCGGCGCCCACCGACGGCCTGATGGGCTTTGCGAGCAGCCAGACCGGTGTCAGCGCCACCGCCTACGACCGCTCGCTGATCGTCGACGCCGGGGCGCTCGCCTTCTACGTCCCGGGCTTCACCCTCACCTCGACACCGACGGTCGACGACGGCAAGTGGCACTTCGCTGCGGTGACTGTCAGCAGCGGCACCCTCACCTTGTACCTCGACGGCGCGCAGATCGCCTCGACCACCGGGCACCCCCCGCAGTCCTACACGGGATGGTGGCGGGTCGGGCTCTCGGCGGTCAACCTCGGCTCAGGCGCCCAGGCGCTGTTCATGAACGGATCGCTGTCGCAGGCGGCGTACATCCCGAGCGTGCTCAGCTCGGCGACGATCGCCGGCCAGTACTCGGCGGCGACCGCGTGCTCAGGCTCGTCGCTGTCCTACACCGCCCCGTCCGCGCTTGCCTGGACCGCCCATCTCGACGGCTACAACCAGGGTGTCGACGACGCGGCGTCGGTCGACGTGACGAGCACGGGCTCGACCCCGGGCTGGAACCTCACCGCCTCGGTCACCTCGCAGACGACGGGGGCGGCGAGCCTGCCGCCGGGCGCCTTGAGCGTGAACGGCTCCTCGACGAGCGCCACGTCGCCGGTTGCGCCTGTGGCGAGCTGTGTCGGCACCTGCACCCTGCCGGGCAGCAACGGCAACGGCCTCACCTACCCGGCGACCATCACCGCCGGCGCCGGCGCGGTGACGCTGGCCGAAGCAGCGGCGGGATCTGCCTCAGGAGACGTGGCGCTGGCGATCGACTGGTGGATCACGGCGCCGGCCAACGCGCGGCCCGGAAGCTATGCGGGCATCCTCACCCTCACCCTCGGCAGCGGACCGTGATCCACCTGGCGCTGCGCGTGGCGCCCCCGCCTTCGGACCTCGGAGCTGACGAGATTGCGTGCGCCCGGGGCGTAGCGCACGCGTGCGGCCGGGGGCACAGCGGAGCCGGTGACTCTGGGGCAGCTGCACCAGGAGCCCTCGACGGCCTGTGTCAAACCGCGGCGCGCCGAGCACGCCACCGGCTCGAGCAGTGTGCGTCCAAGCAGTGCCGACGAGCCACGAGGCGTCGCTCCGGCGACACCGATGAGGGTCCCCCCGACACCCACCGTGGTGCTGCGGTGACGGGTCGCGACGACCGAGGCGGGGCATCCGGAGCTGGAGGTTCCCGCCGCCGGCTCAACTCCGGGCCGAGATGGGTCGAAAGGAGTGCTGAACATGCACATTTAGGGCCCGTCGGGCGCAGGAACGGCCTCGCCCGAACCCACGGTGCCGAAGGAGCGACAGAGATGCTCAAGAACCGCTGGACACGATTCCTCGGAGCTGGTCTGGTCGCTGTCGTGGTGGCCTTCCCGGTCGCGCTGAACGTCGGATGGGCGGTGGCGCCGGCCGCGGCGTCGGCCTGCTCCCCGACGGCAGGAACGGCGGCGGGAAGCGCCTGCACGGTCAGCACCGGCGTGACGCTGAACGCGGGCACGCTCAGCCTCGAGAGCTCGGCAGCGCTCTACTGGCAGCTGACCCTGAACGGCTACGACCAGTGGGGCAGCGCCTCGGCGAGCGCTCTCAGCTGCAGCGGTGTCTCCTCCTCGGGGACGACCTGCAGCGGCGGGAGCGCGCCGGCCCTCGAGGTCGTCGACGCCTCGGGCGCCGGGGCCGGGTGGGCGGTGAGCGAGTACCTCGCGAGCGGCAGCCTCCCGACCGGCTCCGTGCTGAGCTTCGACGGCAACGGCTCGGCGACGATCGGCGACTCGCAGGTCAGCTCGATCGGCACCGATCCGTTCGCCAGCGCCGCTCCGACCACCAAGTGCGACGCCAACAGCACCTGCACCGTCGCCAGCGCGGCGACGACCTGCTCGCACTCCGCGCTCGGCTTCACGGTGTGCCCGACCTACCCGGTCAACCTCGCCGCAGGGACGAGCGCCACCACCCAGGCGGACATGTACTCGGCGGCAAGCAGCAGCGGGATCGGGGCGATCTGTCTCGGCAGCGGCACCGCCACCACCGTCCACTGCGGGGGACTGACCCCTGACGACTACTACAACCTCGGCGTTCCCGCCGGGGACACGGCCGGATCCACCGCTGGGACGATGTACCTCACGGTATCGTCCGGGCCGTGAGACGAGCGGCCGGGGCGACCGGCCGGATGCGCGCCGAGCCGCCCGGAGCGCCCGGAACTTACCGGGCGCCCGGGCGGTGCCGGCGCGTCGCCAAGGCGGTCGCCGAGCTGACGAGGCCTCTCGTTCTGGTGCTGGCCGTCGTCTGCGCGGCCGGCGTCACCGCCCTGCCGGCGAGCGCCGGGACCGTCGCCGGGCAGCTCGGCGGTGCCGGCAGGCCGAGCGGTGCCGGAGCGGGCTGCGCCGTCGTCCATCTCGGCCCCTACGTGGCGCCGGGAGCCCCTGCGGAGGCCTATCTGAAGCTGCGACCGGCCCGGGGCTCGGTGATCGAGGAAGGGGTGGTGCTCTCCAACCCCGAGCCCTACCCCTGCCGGGTCCTGCTGCTTCCCGCCTACGGGGCGACCGCTGTCAACGGCGGCGACATCTACGTGCCGGTGCCCGGCGGGCCCTGTCACGGCGCCAGCTGCTTGCTGCGCGGCCTGCCGGCGACGGTGACGCTGCCGCCGGGGAGCCGGGTCGTCTCTCACTTCGAGGTGGCCGTCCCGCGGCAGTCGCCGGGCGGTCAGTACCTCGCCGGCGTCATCGGCGAGTCGGCGGCGCCCCCCGGTCGGCCGAGCCTCGCCCAGGGGCGAGGGGCGGTGATCGTGATCGTGCCGCGCGTCGCCATCGGCGTGGCGATCACGGTGCCGGGGCGGCTCGCGCCGGGGCTGGCGATCACCGGCGTGCACATGGTCGGCAACACCAGCCCGCCGGCGCTGGCGGTCGCCGTCCGCAACGACGGCAACACCTGGATCCATCCCCACGGCACGCTCTCGATCGCCGTCGGGAACGCCTCAGGGAGCGTGCGGTTCCGGATGGGCACGGTCCTGCCGGGCAATTCGGCCCAGACCCCATTGCAGGTCGGAAGCCTTGAGCCCGGTCCACACCCTGTCCGCGTGGAGATCCCCTACGGCAGCGGGTCCGTCGCCACCTGGAGCGGCACCATCGACTTTCCCTCCATCTCCCGAGCGCCGCTTCCCCGCGCCGGGGTGGTCAGGACCATCGTCACCCGGCCGAGCGTCCCCACCTGGCTCGTCGCCGTTGTCGCCGTGCTCGTGGCGCTCGTCGCCGCGCTCGGCGTGGCGCTGGTGATGCTGATGCTGCGGCGACGGCGAGCCTTCAGGCGCGCAGGGGCATCACCGCCGGCGGCACCGGGACGAGCAGCTGCGGCTCCGTCTTGGACTGGACCTCCTCGACACTCGCGTCAGGGGCGAGCTCGCGCAGCACCATCCCCGCAGGAGTGACGTCGATCACCGCCAGGTCGGTGATCACCCGGTCGACGACGCCGCGCCCGGTGTAGGGAAGCGAGCAGTCCTTCAGGATCTTCGGCTGACCGTCGCGGGCGACGTGCTCCATCGTGACGACCACCCGCTTCGCCCCTTGGACGAGGTCCATCGCCCCGCCCATCCCCTTCACCATCTTGCCGGGGATCACCCAGTTCGCCAGGTCCCCGCGCTCGGAGACCTCCATCGCCCCGAGGATCGCGAGGTCGATGTGGCCGCCGCGGATCATCCCGAAGCTGAGCGAGGAGTCGAAGAACGAGGCCCCCTCGAGCAGGGTCACCGTCTCCTTGCCGGCATTGATGAGGTCCGGGTCCTCGTCGCCCTCGTAGGGGTACGGCCCGACACCGAGGACGCCGTTCTCGGAGTGGAGCATCACCTGCACGCCGTCGGGGACGTAGTTCGGGACGAGCGTCGGCAGCCCGATCCCGAGGTTGACGTAGCTGCCGTCGGCGAGCTCGAGGGCGGCACGGGCCGCCACCTGCTCGCGGCTCAGCGTCATCAGGCCTCCCCTCCTGTCGCACCGGCGGGACGCGGCCGGACGGTTCGCTTCTCGATCCTCTTGTCGATGCCTGCCGGCAGCGGGACGACGCGCTGGACGAAGATCCCGGGCAGATGCACCTCGTCAGGCGGCAGCTCGCCGGTGGCGAGCACCTCCTCGGCCTCGACGATGGTCACCTTGCCGGCCATCGCGCAGAGCGGGTTGAAGTTGCGCGCCGACTCTTTGAACACGAGGTTGCCCACCCGGTCGGCGCGCCAGGCGTGGACGAGGGCGAAGTCGCAGACGATCGCCTCCTCCAAGACGTAGTCGCGCTCGCCGAAGCGGCGCACCTCCTTGGACGGCGAGGCCAGGGCGACCGAGCCGTCGGGGTCGTAGCGCCACGGCAGCCCACCGTCAGAGACGAGGGTGCCGACGCCGCCGAGGGTGTAAAAGGCGGGGATCCCGCATCCGCCGGCGCGCATCCGCTCGGCGAGGGTCCCCTGGGGCACGAGCTCGACCTCGAGCTCGCCGGCGAGGTACTGGCGGGCGAACTCGGCGTTCTCGCCGACATAGGAGCTCGTCGCCCGGGCGATGCGGCGCTCGTTGAGCAGCAGCCCGAGGCCGACGCCGTCAAGGCCGCAGTTGTTCGAGACGACCGAGAGCCGGGCGGCGCCGGTCTTGACGACGGCCTCGATCAGAGTCTCGGGGACCCCGCAGACGCCGAAGCCGCCGACGGCGAGGCTGGCGCCGTCGGCGATGTCGGCGACGGCGTCCACCGGGTCGGGCACCACCTTGTCGATCACTTGCCGGTCCCATCGGTCACTTTGCCGGTCCTGTCGGTCACTTTGCCGGTCATTGGCGCTCAGACCTCCCTACGGGTTCAGTCCCCGACCGTTCACTCCTCGACGATCGAGATCGCCTGGGTCGGGCAGGCGGCGACGGCCTCCTCGACGTCCCGGCGGCGCGCCTCGGCCGGGTGCTCGTCGAGGACGTAGAGATAGCCGTCGTCACGCACCTCGAAGATGTCGGGGGCGATCGACATGCAGACGGCGTTGCTCTGGCAGGCGTCGAAGTCGACGACGATCCTTGTTCCCACGCGCCCGGCCTCCCACATCTCGACAACCCCGGCCGGCCCGCCTCGCCGGTCCCGACCGCCCGACGGCGGGCGAGCATACTCGCCGCCTTCTTCGGGCTCATCCCCGCCGGAATTCAGCCGGACCGCCGCGCCTCGTTAGCATCCCCGCCGTGAATCCTCCCGCCGAGGCGAGCGACGCCACCGTCGAGGCGGCAGCCGTACGGCTCTCCGGCGTCGTACGGCGCACCCCGGTCGAGCGCAGCGACCGCCTCTCGCAGGCCTTCGGCGCTGAGGTGCTGCTGAAACGCGAAGACCTCCAGATCGGCCGCTCCTACAAGGTCCGCGGCGCTTTCAACTTCATGTCCACCCTCGAGCGCTCCGAGCGCGACCGGGGCGTCGTCTGCGCCAGCGCCGGCAACCACGGCCAGGGGGTCGCCTTCGCCTGCCGTACCCTGCAGGTCCGAGGCAAGGTCTTCCTCCCCTCCAACACGCCGCGCCAGAAGCGGGCCCGCATCCTCGCCGTCGGCGGCGACTGGATCGAGCCGGTGATCGCCGGCAGCACCTACGACGAGGCGAGCGCCGCCGCCCTCGCCGACGCGGCGCGAAGTGGAGCGGTCTACGTCCACCCCTTCGACGACCCGCGGACGATCTCGGGGCAGGGAACTGTCGCCGTCGAGCTCGGCGAGCAGGCCGACGTCGACACCCTCGTCGTCCCCGTCGGCGGCGGCGGGCTGATCGCCGGCATCGCCCTCTGGGTGAGCGCCCGGCTCCCGAACGTGCGCCTCGTCGGCGCCGAGCCCGCCGGGGCACCGAGCATGCTCGAGGCCCTGAAGGAGGGAAGGCCTGTCGAGCTCCCGAGCTTCGACACCTTCGTCGACGGCGCGGCCGTCGGGCGCGCCGGCGAGCGGACCTTCCCGGTCGTGCGTGACCTCGTCGAGGAGGTTCTCGCCGTCCCCGAGGGTGCCATCTGCACCGAGATGCTGGCGCTCTACCAGTCAGAGGGGATCATCGCCGAGCCGGCGGGGGCCCTCGCCTCCGCGGCGCTGCGCCAGCTTCAGCCGCCGCCGGACAGCCGCGTCGCCTGCATCCTGTCGGGGGGCAACAACGACGTCAGCCGCTACGCCGACATCGTCGAGCGGAGCCTCGTCTACGAGGGGCTTCGCCACTACTTCCTCGTCGCCTTCCCCCAGGAGCCGGGGGCGCTGCGGCGCTTCCTCGACGAGGTGCTCGGCCCGGACGAGGACATCATCCTCTTCGAGTACGTGAAGAAGTCCAACCGCGAGACCGGCCCCGCCCTCGTCGGGATCGAGCTCACCAACCCCGACGACCTCGAGCCCCTGCTGGGGAGGATGCAAGACAGCCCGCTCACGATCGAGCGGGTGCCGCCCGGCTCGCCGCTGTTCACCTTCCTCGTCTGAGCGGTCCGATGCTCACCCGGTACCCGATCGTGATGAGCGTCCTGGCGGTCTGCTTGGTGCTCGCCGGCCGGCGGCTGTGGCGACTCGGGCGGCTGATCACCGCCGGCCAGCCGGCTCCCGAGCGGCTCTCCGGCTGGGGGCGGCGACTCGTCACCGAGGTGCGCGAGGTGGGCGGCCAGCGGCGGCTGTTGCGCTGGACGGTGCCCGGGCTCGCCCACGCCTTCACCTTCTGGGGCTTCACGGTCCTTCTCCTCACGATCGTCGAGGCCTTCGGCGACCTCTTCGTCGCCGACTTCGCCCTTCCCGGGATCGGCCACCTGGCGGTGATCGGCTTTCTCGAGGACTTCTTCGCCTGCGCCGTGCTCGTCTCGCTCGCCGTCTTCGCCGTCATCCGACTGCGCCAGGACCCGCACCGGATCGACCGGCGGTCGCGCTTCTTCGGCTCGCACAACGCCGCCGCCTGGCTCGTGCTGGCGATGATCTTCCTCGTCGTCGCCACGCTGCTGTGCTACCGCGCCGCCCAGACCAACACCGGCGACTTCCCCTACGGCTGGTGGGCGTTCGCCTCCCACGGCATCGGCAGGGCCCTGCACCCGCTCGGAGCCGGCACCAACCGGGTCCTGGCGACGGTGCTCCTCGACGCCAACCTCTGTGTGATCCTCGCCTTCCTCGTCTTTGTCACCTACTCCAAGCACCTCCACATCTTCCTGGCGCCGCTCAACGTCGCCTTCTCGCGCCAGCCGCGGGCCCTCGGGGCGCTCGACTCGACGCCGGAGATGGACATGGAGAACCTTGCCGAGGACGCCGCCTTCGGGGTCGGGGTGATCGAGCAGTTCTCCTGGAAGCAGCTGCTCGACTTCGCCACCTGCACCGAGTGCGGCCGCTGCCAGAGCCAGTGCCCGGCCTGGGCGACGGGCAAGCCGCTGTCGCCCAAGCTCGTCGTGATGGGCCTTCGTGACGAGCTGTTCGCCGCCGCACCGCGCCTTCTCGGCCTGCCCCGGCAGGCGGCCGGCCCGGCGGGTGGAGCGCCCGGCGGCCCGGCGGGTGGTCCTGTTGCCCGGGCGCTTCTCCCGGAGGTGATCGAGCCGGACGTGCTGTGGTCGTGCACCACCTGCGGCGCCTGCGTCGAGCAGTGCCCGGTCGACATCGAGCACGTCGACGCCATCGTCGACATGCGACGCCACCAGGTGCTCATGGAGTCGAGCTTCCCGAGCGAGGCGAGCTCGATGCTGCGCCAGATCGAGAGCCGCGGCGACCCGTGGGGGCTCGGCCCGCAGAAGCGCCTGGCGTGGACAGAGGGCCTCGACTTCGAGGTTCCGGTGGTCACCTCGACGATGCCCGAGGGAACCGACTACCTGTTCTGGGTCGGCTGCGCCGGCGCTCTCGACGAGCGTGGCCAGAGGACGACGCGGGCGATCGCCCGGCTGTTGCGCCGGGCAGGCGTCAGCTTCGCCGTTCTCGGGCCGGCGGAGTCCTGCACCGGCGACCCGGCCCGCCGGCTCGGGAACGAGTTCCTCTTCCAGATGCAGGCGCAGCAGAACATCGCCACGCTCAGCGGGGCCGGCGTCGTCAAGATCGTCGCCTCCTGCCCGCACTGCTTCAACACCCTCGCCAACGAGTACCCGGCTCTCGGAGGTCGATTCGAGGTCGTCCACCACGCCCAGCTGCTCGCCCGCCTCGTCGCCGAGCAGGCGATCGCCCCGGGGCGGCTCGAGGAGACGGCCACCTACCACGACCCCTGCTACCTCGGTCGCCACAACCGGGTCTTCGACGAGCCGCGCTCGGTGCTCGACGCCGTCCCCGGCCTGCGCACCGTCGAGATGCACCGCTGCCGCGAGCGCGGGTTCTGCTGCGGGGCGGGCGGGGCGCGGATGTGGATGGAGGAGCAGATCGGCACCCGGATCAACGTCAACCGCACCGAGGAGGCCCTCGCCTCGGGGGCGGCGATGGTGTCGACGGCCTGCCCGTACTGCCAGATCATGCTCGACGACGCCGTCAAGGCGGCAGGCAAGGGGGACGAGGTCGCCGTGCTCGACATCGCCCAGGTGCTCGAGCGCTCGATGTCCGGCGACGGCGCGACCAGCGGCAACGGCACCACCCCCGGCGCGGCGCTGTAGCCACGTTTCCGCGGGAACGCCCACCTTCTCGGCACGGCGATCGGTAGCGGAAGTGCCACCCACCATGTCGCCGGGGAGACCAAGCGTTCCTCTACGGGACCTCGAAGAACCCTCTCAGCCGGCGATCCACCCGGCCTGCGTGCTGTTCGACGCGCCGGCCGTCGCCGACCTCCCCGGACCTGGTCCCTTCCACGGCTGGTATGCCTTCGAGCTGTGCAGCTACGGCGCTCAGGAGACCGGGGGTCGCCTCTTCGCCTTCGGACAGCCCGAGGCGCCCCGAGGCGTGCCCGCTTGGCCGATGTTCGGCCAGGATCCCGCCCACGCCGCGGTGGCGTGGCCCTCCACGCGGCGCGCCGACGAGGGTTGAGCCAACACCAGCGCCGGGCTTCGGCGAGGCCGAGACGTTTCCGCGGAGACGGTCCCGCGGAAACGTTCCCGCGGAAACGTTCCCGCGGAGACGTCTTGCCGGCGATACGGTTGCCGGCGGGGGCCAAGTGGCGACCGCGTCGGCCGTCTCAGCCGAGGCGCCGCGGCCGGGCATCGCGCAGGCCACGGACAGCAATCGGCTCGTCGAGGCTGGTCGAGAGGCGCCGCAGGTCTCCGGCGTCGCTGGTGATTGCCGTTGCCCGGTAGCGAGCGGCTGACCTGAGCGATCACCGGTGCGGTGCTGAGGGGTCGACACCCAGCTCGAGGCGGGCGCGGTGGCACCATCGTCGCGCGGCCCTCTCGAGGGACGGGCGCGGTCATCGGGCGGCGTGACGGTCGAGGAACTCGTAGACATCGGCTGCGCCGACGCCGGGGAACGAGTCGAAGGCCGTCGCGTCAGCGGGCAGCCCCGAGACGAAGCGGCTCCGGTCGCGCGCCGAGGCCCAGCTGCTGCCCGCCCAGCGCTGCGCCGCCGCTGCGGTCGGCTGGCGGCAGCAGCCCGGGTCGGGACAGCTCGAGACGGCCCGGCGCGCCGTGTCGTGACCGCGGAACACAGAAGCGAAGCGCTCGGGCGTGCCGAAGGTAACCGCATCGCTCGAGGAGCCGTCGGCCTCGACGCTCGTCACGCACCAGAAGGTGCCCGCAGGGGTCTCGGTGTGCTGGTAGTGCAGGCCGAAGCGGTCGTCGGAGTCGAAGGCCTGGCGGGCGCTCCACCAGCGGCACAGCAGCTGGCCCTCGACGGTGCCGTCGGCGTCGGCGGCGAGCGGCACTCCGTCGTTCTCGTAGGCCTTCCACAGAACTCCCTCGGGGTCGGAGCGCTGGAAGTGCACCGGGATCGAGAAGTGGCGGGTGATCAGGTTGGTGAGCCTGTGGGCAGCCATCTCGTAGGAGATGTAGAAGACGTCACGCAGGTCCGAGATCGAGATATCTCCCTCGCGCCGTGCCTTGTCGACGAGCTCGACGACGGCCCGCTCGGGTGCGAGCAGCGCGCCGGCGAAGTAGTTCGCCTCGACACGCTGACGGACGTACTCCTCGAAGTCGCCGGGGTCGCGATGGCCGAGCGCGAAATGCCCGAGGGTCTGGGCGACGACGCTGCGTGCGGCGCGAGGGGGGAGATCGTTGCGCTGGGCGACGTAGATCACGCGCCGGCACAGGTCCGAGATCGATCGGGTCGACGCCGGGAGGTCGGGGACGCGCTCGATGCTGAAGCCGAAGTGAGCTGCGAGGTCCGACAGCGCCCGCTCGGAGAGCGCTGCGGGACCCTCGACGCCGGCGGCGGCGACGGCCTCGCCCGCCACCTGCTCGATCTCGCCGTAGTAGTTGTCCCGTGCCCGCATCTCGTCGCGCATCGCGGCGTTGGCACGCCGCGCGCCCCGCCCCTCGGGCAGCTCACGGCGAGCGGTCGAGACCTCGACCAGCCGCTCGTAGAGAGTGACGACGTGTTGCAGCAGGACGTCGTCGACGCCGGCGCCGGGCCGGAGCTCCGGAAGGCGAAGCGCCGTAAACGCAGGATCGGCCTGCATCTCCCGCAATCGCAGCTCGAGCGACGTGCGCCTGTCGGGCGGGGAAGGGTCGAGCAGGCCCTGGAGCGGCACGGCGAGCGCCACGCTCAGCTCGCGAAGGGTCGCCAGCTTCGGCTCGCGGTGGCCGTTCTCGACCTGGGAGAGGTAAGAGGCAGGCCGACCGACGCGGCTGCCGAGCTGGTCGAGGGTGAGGCCCGCCTGGCGGCGCGCGGAGCGGAGGCGCCTGCCGAGCACCAGCAGGTCGGCAGCGACGGCCGCGTCGCCCGCGGCACCGGCGGGCGCGGCACTGGCGGGCGCGGCACCGTCTTCGGGATGTCGGCGGCCGAGCGAAGTCGATAATTTCTGCCGATGTTCGCGCATCTGCGAAGATAGACTAGAACTCGCGCTGACAGATTGCTAGTTCTTCTACATCCTGGTCGTTATCCGGGCTCCGCTCCGGCATACGAGAGGAAGCGACCAGATGGACCCGAAGGCAACGACCGAGCGGATCGGCGAGCAGCTCGAGCGCGAGTGGGCGAGCGACCCTCGCTGGGCGAATGTCACGCGCCCCTACCGCGGCGCCGACGTCGCCCGCCTCCGCGGATCGGTGCACGTCGAGCACTCCATCGCCCGCCAGGCTGCGGAGCGGCTGTGGCGGCTGCTCGCCGAGCGCGAGTGGGTCGCCGCCCTCGGGGCACTCTCCGGCGCCCAGGCCGTCGAGATGGTCAAGGCCGGCCTCGAGGCGATCTACCTCTCCGGCTGGCAGGTCGCCGCCGACGCCAACCTGTCCGAGCAGGTCTACCCCGACCAGAGCCTGTACGCCGCCAACAGCGCCCCGGCGCTCGTGCGGCGGATCAACAACGCGTTGCGCCGCGCCGACCAGATCGAGTGGGCCGAGGCCGCCGCCGGCGACGGCACGGCGTCACGCCAGTGGATGGCCCCGATCGTCGCCGACGCCGAGGCAGGCTTCGGTGGCCCGCTCAGCTCCTACGAGCTGATGCGCTCGTTCGTCGAGGCCGGCGCCGCCGGCGTGCACTTCGAGGACCAGCTCGCCTCGGCCAAGAAGTGCGGGCACATGGGCGGCAAGGTGCTCGTCCCGACGCGCCAGCACGTCCAGACGCTCAACGCCGCCCGGCTCGCTGCCGACGTCGCCGGCGCGCCGACGCTCGTGGTCGCCCGAACCGACGCGCTCGACGCCACGTTGCTCACCAGCGACGTCGACGAGCACGACCGCCGCTTCGTCACCGGCGAGCGCACCGCGGAGGGTTTTTTCCATGTCCGCAACGGGTGGGAGGCGGCGATCGCCCGAGCGCTCGCCTATGCGCCGTTCTGCGACATGATCTGGTGCGAGACCTCGCGGCCCGACCTCGACGAGGCGCGGCTGTTCGCCGAGGCGGTGAAGGCGCAGTTCCCGGACAAGCTGCTCGCCTACAACTGCTCGCCGTCGTTCAACTGGCGGCGCAACCTCGACGACGAGACGATCGCCCGGTTCCAGAAGGAGCTGGCGGCGATGGGCTACCGCTTCCAGTTCGTCACCCTCGCCGGCTGGCACGTCCTCAACGCCGCCACCTTCGACCTCGCCCTCGGCTACCAGGCGAGCGGGATGACGGCCTACGTCGCGCTGCAGACGCGTGAGCTCGAGCTCGAGGCCGAGGGCTACACCGCCACCCGCCACCAGCGCGAGGTCGGCGCCGGCTGGTTCGACGACCTGATGGGCGTGCTCTCCAACGGGACGAGCTCGACGCTCGCCCTGACCGGCTCGACCGAGCACGCCCAGTTCTGAGCCCAGCTCTGAGCCGAGCGGTGACCTCGCTCAAAGGCTCGGCCCCGCCCGGGGCTCAGCTCTCCGACGAGCCGCGCATCCGGGTCCACAGCCAGACCAGCACGGCGAGCAGCAGCGCCACCCCCGCGATCGGCGCCACCCGCTTCATCACCGAGCCGCCGGCGAGCTGCAGCAAGTCGACCGGCTCGGCGCTTTGCTGGGGCGCCGGCGTCGCGGCCGGCGCGCTGCCCGCCGAGTGGGCCGGCTCCGAGGTGGCGGCGGCACCGCCCTGGGCGCCCGCCGGCGAGCGGCGGGACCCGTCGGACTCGGCGCCCGGGGATCCGGTGCCG
>DAHUZG010000081.1 GCA_027306715.1 Acidimicrobiaceae bacterium | reverse complement strand
CCGCAGCGCCAAGGAGGCCGGCTTCGACTTCGACGAGGTGACGGCGTGGTGGGGAGCGCGGATGGACGCCCTCGGCTTCGACGAGGCGGCGCTTCGAGAGGTGTTGTGGCGCGTTGCCGGCCCCGGCGTCGTCTCTGGGCGCGAGCTCGAGGCGCTCTTTTCCGGGTTGCTACGCGTGAGCGGCATCACCGAGAACGAGGCGCGCTTCGATCGCCGCACGGTGGTCCAGGAACTCGCCAGCTTCGCCGGTGAACGGCTCTCGGGACGGGCGATCGAGGACCTCGCCGACCGCTTCCTCTCCCTCGACGAGGTCGTCGCCCTCGAGACCGGCCGCGACACCTCAGCCGCCAACGTCATCCGCCTCGGCGACGGCCGCGTCGTGTCGGTGCCGACTTCCGGCTACTTCACCACCCGGTCGCAGCTCTTACTCGAGGAGCGGGCGATGTCGTTCTACCTGTCCGGGCGCGCCGCCGGGGTCGGCGTGGTGCCGGCCGAGGTCCTCGAGGAGGTGCTCGGCTTGCAGCGCTTCGCCCGTCTGAGCGAGGAGCAGCGCGAGTTCGTCGCCGCACTCACCACGTCGGGCCAGCGGGTCCAGGGGGCGGTCGGGCGCGCCGGCTCGGGCAAGACGACGAGCATCGAGGCGGCCGTCGCCGCCTGGCGGGCCGCGGGCTATGTGGTCCTCGGCTCGGCTGTCGGGGGCAGCCAGACGGTGATCCTCGCCGAGGAGGCAACCGGGGAGGCCCGCACGGTGGCCTCGGTGCTGGCCCGGCACTTTGATCTCGCCGACCCGAGCCTGATCACCGATCACACGGTGCTGTTGGTCGATGAGGCGAGCCTGCTTTCGACCCGCGAGGTGGCCCTGTTGGAGCGCGCCGTTGCCGAGCACCCAGGGGCCATCCTGCGCCTCGTCGGCGACCAGGACCAGCATTCGAGCGTCGCCGCCGGCGGGTTCTTCCGCTGGCTGGTCGAGGAGCACTCAGCTGAGGTCCCCGAGCTTCGCACCGTCTACCGCCAGGCCGGCGCCGAGCAGGCCGAGGTGCGCCTCGCGCTCGACGAGTACCGGGCCGGAATGATCACCGAGGCGATGGCGCGTCTCGAGCGCGACGGGCGCATCGCCGAGGCCGAGACCTTCGAGCAGGCCTGTGACCTCATCGTTGCCGCCTGGTACGCGGAGCGCGAGCGCCGGGCAGCTGACCCGGGTCGTCGCCCGAGCTCGATGACAGCGGACCACCACCACGAGCGGCGCGAACTGAACACCCGGGCCCGGGCGATGCTCAAGGCCGACGCGACCCTGTCCGGTCCCGAACTCGTCATCGGCGGCATCGGGTTCCAGGTGGCCGACGCGGTGATCGCCCGTGTCGGTGACCACGACCTTCGCGCCGAGGGCGCGGAGAAGAAGGACTGGGTGCGCAACGGCAGCCGCGGCACGGTGCGCGAGGTCGGCGAGGACCACCTCGTCGTCGAGTTCGAGCGCTGGGGCCTGGTGAGCGTCCCCGTCAGCTACATCGAACGCGAGGTTGTTCCCGGCGTGCGCGGCGGGCTGATGCACAGCTACGCGCTCACGACTCATGCCGCGCAGGGTTCCACGATGGCCGCGGCGATGCCGCTTCTCACCGACGCCTCCTCGACCGAAGGCGCCTACGTGGCGCTCACGCGCCACCAGCTGCACCTGAACGCCGTCGCCATCCGCTACGACAAGCTCGCCGAGCGGACCGTCGACGACCCGCTGC
>DAHUZG010000080.1 GCA_027306715.1 Acidimicrobiaceae bacterium | reverse complement strand
GATGTCGAGGACGTAGTTGGCGACGACGAGGAGCGGGTTGGCGAGGCTGCCGGGGGCAAGCACGCGCCCCGACCGCTCAAGGCCGATCTCGGTGTCGCTGGCGACGTCGAAACGCGCCAGATCGAGCCGTCCTTGCTCGAGGGCCGGCTGCAGCCGGGGGTGTGCCCGCCAGAACTCGAGATTCGACTCGAAGGCGTCGGTGAGCACGTAGACGAGGGGAGGGACGCCGTCCTCGGCAGGGGCGAGGGTGTGGAGGACGTTGTGGGCAAGGCGGCCGATGCCGGCTCCGAGCTCGAGGACGTAGAGCGGCTCACCGGCCTCGAAGGCACCGAAGCGGCCACGTCCGCAGTCCTCGAGCACGCCTTCGATCACCTGGGCGTAGGCCCGTGCCACCATCGGGCTGTTGGTCAGCAGGTGCGGCACGTCTCCCGACGTCCAGGCGGCGACGCCCTGTCGCCGGAAGTAGTCCTCGTGCAGCAGCCACAGAGGCGACTGCGACAGCGGCCGGGGGATCGCCAGCTCGGCCAGGAGGTCGCCGGGCGGAACCGGCGAGCTGGCGCTCACGCCCCGCCGGCAACGCTCGCCGGTCTGACGGCGCCGTCGGCACCGCTGAAAAGCGCCGTCCCGTCGAGGGCGGCGGCGAGCCGCTCGAGCGCCCGCTCGCGCCCGAGCACCTCCAAGGACTCGAACAGCGGCAAGCCGACGCCGCGCCCGAGGGCCGCCACGCGGACCGGGGCCTGCGCCTTGGCGAGCTTGCGCCCGGAGCTGTCGGCAATTGCCGCCATCTCGGCGCGCAGGGTGTCGGCGTCCCAGCTGCATCCCTCGAGGCGCGCGATCGCCGCTCTCAGTATGCCCGCCGCTCCGCTGTCGCCGCCGATGGCTTTGGCGAAGGCATCGGGGTCGAGCCGGAACGGCTCGTCGAAGAGGAACTCGATCATCCCCGGCACCTCGCCGAGGGTCGCCACACGTTCCTGAACGAGCGGGGCGAGACGGCGAAAGGCGCGCTCGTCGAAGCGCTCCGGCGGCCAGGGCGCCCTCGGCGACGAGCAGAACGTGAGGGCGCGGCGGACGAACTCGTCGAGCTCGAGGGCGCGGATGTAGACGCCGTTGAAGTGGGCGAGGCGCTTCTCGTCGAAGAACGCCGGCGAGCGGTTGACCTCGTCCAGCCGGAACCCGGCGACGAGCTCGTCGCGGGTGAGCAGCTCCCGGCCGTCGGCTGGGCTCCAGCCGAGCAGCCCGAGGTAGTTGACCATCGCCTCGGGCAGATATCCCTCGTCCCGGTAGTCCTCGACGGCGACCTTGTCTCGGCGTTTGGACAGCTTCTGCCGCTTCTCGTTGACGAGCACCGGCAGGTGGGCGAACGCAGGCAGCGGGGCGTCGCTCAGCACGCCCCAGAGCAGCACGGCCTTCGGCGTCGTCGGCAGGTGCTCCTCGGCGCGGATGACGTGGGTGATGCCCATCGCCTCGTCGTCGACGACGACGGCAAGGACGAAGAGCGGGTCACCGTTGGACTTGACGACGACGAAGTCCTCGATCGTCGAGTTGGCGAACTCCACGTCCCCCCGCACGAGATCGCGCACGACCGTGACGCCCTCGTCGGGGACGCGGAAGCGCACTGCCCGGCCAGGACCCGGCCCGAGGCCCCGATCGCGGCAGAAACCGTCATAGCCGGGCACGGGGTTGTCCTTGGTGCGGGCGTCGATCTCGTCGCGCCGGCAGCTGCAGTAGTAGGCGTGCCCACCGGCCAAAAGGCGTGCCGCGGCGTCGGAGTAGAGACCCGAGCGCTCGGACTGGCGGTAGGGACCCTCGTCCCAGGTGATGCCGAGCCACTCGAGGGCGCTCAGGATGCCGCTCTCCCAGGAGGCCTCGCTCCGCTGGCGATCGGTGTCCTCGATGCGAAGGACGAAGGCCCCACCTTGCTGGCGGGCGAAGCACCAGTTGTACAGCGCCGTGCGTGCCCCGCCGACGTGGACGTAACCGGTCGGGGAGGGAGCAAAGCGGACACGCGGCAGCCGCCCGCCGGCCGGCTGCGGAGCCTGCCCGTCGACGGGCACCTCGGCCTGCGCTCCACTCGACGTCATCAGCCTCCTCTGCCGTGTTGCGCACGCTGCCGCGGCGCACTGTGGCAGTACCGCTGA